>CALFTN010000035.1 GCA_937916395.1 uncultured Clostridia bacterium
TTTTTTAGTGTTGCACTTGTATTGTAAATCTAAAATTCCGAATTCCGAATTATTTAAACAGCTTCTCATACCACTCAACAACCTTAAACCCAACCTTGAACCTACTACCAGCTGTGACTATCCGTTTTCCATCTTCGTCTAAATATTCTTCTAAGTTTACGCCGTTGTCGGTTTCTACATCACCTGTTGCCACAGGCACACAAAGTGGCGGAAACATTACACACCACCAATTCTTACCCTCACCACTACCTAAAACTACTTTAACTGATGTATAAGTTCCTGCAGGGAATGTTAAATCTTCATAAACTCTTGTTGTGTAATACTCTTTACCTAAAGTGATAGTTGCTGTGTAATCAAGCCCATTTTCTTTTAAAACCCTGTTCGCACACTTTTCTAGTTCATCTTTTGAATTTTCAAAATATTCTTCTGCGTTTTCTGGTGTCACCTTTGAAGAAAGTAATTCTGTGTTTTTCTCAAGGAGCGCATCACGAACTTTTAATTTTACCTTCTGGTCAATTTCTTCGTCACTTTCTGCTAAAATATGAAGTCTTACAACATTTTCTCTTATTTCACCCGAAACAGATGAAAAATACGTAATAAAAAAAGCACAGTAAAGCACAAAAGAAACTAAGACAGAAGCTAAAAATATCTTGTCTCGTCTCTCTTTAAAAGGATTGTATGTATATGTTCTCATAAATAAAACCACCTTTAATAAGAATGTCAGCACTCTCATTATTGGTGGTTGTTCTTGTTTTATTCAGTTATTCTTCACTAATTTTTTCTACGCCACGATTTTTTCTGTTGCAAAGATATACCTTATCATATTTCTTTTCAAGTTCTGCCATTGCTTTTTTGGCATCTTCTTCATCAAAGAAAATGCCATAAACAGCAGAACCAGAACCAGACATACACGAAGCAGCTGCATTGTGATTTCTTAAAATATGTTTTATATCTGCCCTATTCGGAACTTCAATAACCTGTTCAAAAACGTTGTCGCAATATTTTAATGCACCTTTAAAATTTTCTGATAAAAGAAGCTCTAACATCTCGTTATTTTTTGTATGCTTCAGGCTTTCACCCATAGCATCTATTGCGTCATAGGCTTTTACAGTTGAACTTCCACTTTCTGGTTTCACAATAATTATATTGCAATCATCTATATCAGGAAGTGGTGCTACAACTGTGCCAATATCCTGACAGAGTGATGTTCCCCCAATAACACAAAATGGAATATCTGCACCTACTTTTCCGCCGATAAACATAAGTGTTCGTTTACTTGCATCTGTTTTGAAAATTTCATTAAGAGCAACCAAAACCGCTGCACCATCAGCACTACCTCCACCGAGACCGGCTTCGTGTGGAATATTCTTTTCTATATGAATGTGAATACCTTTATTTCTTTTAATACCAAAATGCTCAAAAAATTTAACAGCACATTTATATACAATATTTTTAGAATCTGTTGGAACAGTTTCATCCGTACAGGATATAGTTATTTTTTCACCTTTTGTTTTTTCAATTGTTATTACGTCTTTTAGCCCTATAGACTGCATAACAGAAAAAATTGTATGATAACCATTCTGTTTCACACCAGTAACATCTAAAATAAGATTTATTTTAGCATAAGCTTCATAAGTCAATTTCATTTTTTATCCTACCTTTTTTACTACCTTGTATTATTTTACCATATTCTTTTAATTAAATAAAGATTTTTCGTTTAATTATTTTCTTTTTTGCTATATTAATTTTTGAAAGTTTGTGGTAAAATTATTGGGGCTTAGGAACTAGGGCTTAGGAACTAGGAATCAGGATTTCAAAATTAGGATGGTAATTTATGAATACTATATCAATCATCGATTTACATACTCATACAAAAAATTCACCAGACGGCAACCACGAAGCATTATTTATGGCAGAAACTGCTGTAAAAAATAAAATTCACACAGTTGCCTTTACTGACCACTGCGAAGTTGACTATTTTTATTCTGACAACTATGACAAGGTTGTTGAAAACAGCTACAAAGATATTTCTGAAGTAAGCGAAAAATTAAAGGGTCAGATTAACATTTTAAAAGGTGTTGAGCTTGCTCAGCCTCATTATATTCCAGAACTTGCCGAAAAAATCATAAACACTTATAATTACGATGTTGTTATCGGTTCAATTCACAATTTAAGAAATCAGGAAGATTTTTACAACTGGAAAAACTTTGATGGTGTCGATATTGAAGCTACAATGAACGAATACTTTGATGAGCTTATTAAAATGCTTGAATGGGGTAATTTTGAGATTTTAGCTCACATTACATACCCATTCAGATATATTTTTAATCACTGTGGCTATATTGAAGATATCGATAAATATAAAACTAAGGTAGACGAGCTCTTAAAGCTCTGTGCAGAAAAAGATAAAGCTTTAGAAATTAATATGGGCGGTCTTAAATACCCTATTAATAAGCCATCACCAGATGTTGAAACAATTAAACGTTACAAAGAGCTTGGTGGTAAGCTTATTTCAGTTGGCTCAGATTCACACTACGCTGAAAGAATTGGCGTAAATATTGACAAGGCTTATGAAATCGCAAGACAAGCAGGCTTTAAATCTGTTGCTACTTTTAAAGAGAGAAAAGTATCTGAATTTGCTATTGTATAATATACAATATTTGATGCAATCACTTGCAAATTTCACTTTTCCCAGCGATTTAACACGCTGTCAAAAACTGTAAAGTGAGTTACTTTACTTTGTTCAAAACTCTGTCAAATTTGTTCATAAATCAAGCTGAAACCTAAAAATATTTCTTTTTCAACAAAAAACGAGTAAAGTAATTGACTTTACATTGACAAAGTTATGAACATTTTTAAAATTCATATACTGTATATTCACTTGTATATACAATTTGTTAAAAACTAAAACAATAAAACAAACAATAAAACGGAGGGTCTGTTATGAGAATTTTAGAGTACATTGTACCAAAAGAATTTTCAAACAGACCTGTTCTTCATTTTTTAAAAGGTTATTTAAAATTATCAACCAAAATTGTTCAATCACTCCGTCATACTGAAGGTTCAGTTACTGCAGATGGCAGAGTTGTAAGAATGATAGACAATGTTTATGAAAATGAAAAGGTTGTAATACGAATTCCTGAAAAATCTACTCCTCCTCTTCTTTGTGAAATGGATTTAGATATAATTTATGAGGATGAAGACATTTTAGTACTCAATAAACCAGCAGGAATTTCTGCCCACCCTACAAGACGCCACCCAAATGGCACACTGGCTAATGGCGTTGCTAATTACATTATAAATAATGGTGGTAGCGAGGCAGCCGGCAGAGCAATAGGCAGACTTGATAAAGGCACATCCGGCGTTATCGTTTTTGCAAAAAACTCACTTTCTGCATTCAGATTAAACGGCAAAATTGAAAAAACCTATTATGCCCTCGTAAAAGGTGATATTGCTGACACAGGTACTATTGATACACCAATATACCGTCCAGACCCCAACAAAACTTTAAGAGCAGTTTCTACTGAGAGAGAAGATGCTCTACCCGCAATAACTCACTGGCAATTAGAAAAACGAAATAAAGACAGAGCATTATTAAAGGTAAATATAGAAACTGGCAGAACTCATCAGATAAGAGTCCACTTCTCTTCGATAGGCTTTGCTCTTATTGGTGATGATATGTATGGTGGCGAAGTTACAGAAAATCTTATGAGACCTGGTCTTCATTGTGGTAAAGCAGAGTTTATTCATCCGACAAGTAACGAGCTAATGTGCTTTGAGGCTAAATTAGCAGAGGATATAATTAAGGAACTAGGAATTAGGAACTAGGAAATAGGAATTAGGGCTTCGCAAGAAATAACAAATATCCTATCATTTAAAGTTGATTTTAATATCAACTACAAATGATAGGATGATTTCATTTTTTGTGACATCTAGTTCCTAGTTCCTATTTCCTAAACATAATTTTGCTAACAAAATTATGTTTTTGTCTTGACAAACCAATATCTTTCTGCTAAAATACCATTTGCCGCATATTAAGGGCGAGGTATGTCCTCACAAACACAAAAGTGTGCCTTGTTAGCGAGACTGAAAGAAAGCAGGTAAAAACTATGTACGCAATCATTGAAACAGGCGGTAAGCAATACAAAGTTGAGAATGGCGATGTTATTTTCATCGAAAAACTCGACGTTGAAGCTGACGCAGAAATAACTTTCGACAAAGTTATTGCAATCGGCGCAGAAGACGGCATTAAAGTTGGTGCTCCATACGTGGACGGTGCTTCTGTTGGTGCAAAGGTTATTAAGAACGGCAAAGGCAAGAAGATTGTTGTTGCTACTTACAAACCAAAGAAAAATGAAAAGCGCAAGATGGGTCATAGACAACCATACACAAAGGTTGAAATTTCAGCTATCAATGCGTAATGACAAAAGTAACTTTTTATTTTGACGAAAATGTTCCTTACGGTTTCTTGATTTCTGGTCATTCAGGCTTTGCAGAAAGTGGAGAAGACATTGTTTGTGCTTCTGTTTCTTCTGTAGCCTATATGGTAGCAAATACCATAACCGAGATTTTAAAGGTTACTGCTGAAATCGATGTTAATGACGGAATAATGAAACTTATTGTAAATAAGGAACAAAGACATATCACAAAGGATATTTTGCTTGGTCTAAAACTTCATTTAGACAGTTTAGCAGAAGATTATCCGAAGTTTTTAGAAACACTTATGGAGGTGTAACGAATGCTTAAGATTAATATCCAATTATTTGCTCATAAAAAAGGTATGGGTTCTACACGTAACGGCCGTGATTCAGAGTCTAAAAGACTTGGTACTAAACGTGCAGACGGTCAACATGTTCTTGCAGGCAACATTCTTGTAAGACAGAGAGGTACAAAAATCCACCCAGGTACAAACGTTGGTAAGGGTAAGGATGACACATTATTTGCTCTTGTTGATGGTCAGGTTCGTTTTGAACGCCTTGGCAAAGACCGCAAAAAGGTTAGTGTTTATACAGTAGAACAATAAGAGAAAACACAAATTAACAACCCACTGATTTTTAATCAGTGGGTTGTATTTTTTATTTCTTTTGCTTTTTTCTGCTTACTGAATGAATTACAGAAACCGTAACAGTTGCTAAAACGCCTATTAACGAAAGTAAAGCACCCTCTAAAAGATATGGCGTTCTGTAAGTGAGCTCTATATTATGTGAGCCAGGGCTCAGCATAACACCAGTTTGCATAATATTTGTTTTAAATGTTTCTGTTTCTTCACCATCAACATAACATTTCCAGCCATCAGAATAAGGCAATGATAAGCACAACAATTTTTTCTCTGTGAGATTAATTTTTCCGGTTATTCTATTTGTTGTCATTTCAACATTAGTCAAACTATCCTGTGATAATTTATCTATACGCTCTTTAAAATTATCAAGTGGTTGTGCAATAATCAAAATCTTATTAAAACGATATTCCCCTGTCTTTTTAAAAGCTATTGTTACTTTATCACGCGCCTCTTGCGAATAGCCAAGGTTAATAAGATAATTTTCTTTGCCAGTTGTGTATTTGCCGTTTTTAGTGTAGTGAACCACTTTTTTGGTAGTATTTCCACTCTTGCAAATAAATCTTGTTTCAGTTGCAGGTTGCCAATATTTATTTGCATGTTCAATTACAACCTTATCATACTGAGTAAGTTTTTCGAAGAATTCCTCGTTCTTCAAATCATACTCATTGATACTCTCAAAATTAACCCCTGATAAATAAACGTAAAGCTCGCAGTTTTCTGGCACGTCACAATCAAGTGTTAATTTCGCCTTTTCTTTTTTTACTGTAAATATATTGTTTACTATATCTACACCTTTGTTTTGGGTTATTTTATAATCAATTTTCTGGTCAGTGAAGATTGTTTTGTTCTGTTTTAATCCTTCTACTGCTTCTTCTACAACTGCAGCTTGTAATGTCGCTTGCTGACGCTCTGCAATTGACATTTTATTATATTTTTCTTCGGTTATAAACTCATCATAAGTATAACCAAATGGCAGTGTATTTTCTGTTTTATAAAGATAGTAGCTTTTTTCTTTAAAGTCTATGGTCTCTACTGTTTTTTCTTTTATATATTCATAGCTGTAAGGTATTAACACTTCATGCTTATCCGGACCACCTGTTGCTACAAAATATCTTGCATTGACTAAAGGTAAAAGTAAGGATCTAGACTGCAAACCTCTGTTACAATGCGATTGATTAACATAAGCATCATTAAGCTCAATGAATTTTATTACATTCGGATTAATAAGTGACCAATACGCCATAGAAGAGCTCTTTCCCTCTGTTATTGGATAATTTCTTTGTGGGTTATTAACCGTTATATTCTCAATACGGTAAAAGTCCTCATCATCAATAGTTTCAGTAACAGAAACACTCTCTTCATACAATTGCTTGTTAACAGTATCAGCATCGTGAAACTCGTTCAAATAATTTCCTTCTAAATGAGAATATCTCTGATATGCAATCTGTTGTATAAATGTGAATACTAATGTAATAACAATTGCCTGTTTTACAAGCTCTCCTGAAATCTTTATCTTTTTAAATTTTCTGTTTTTAATAAACGGAGCACACCAAATAAACGCAAGGCTTATAAGTAATGAAATCGCACCTATTAAAACATCCTCACCACGCGAATTTTCAACACCTATACACACTAAGGCATAAAGACCATACCATGCACTGAGATATCCCTTTTCTCTTATTGTTAAATTTAAAAGCTCCGGCAATTTCTTCGCAAATAAAAATGATATAGAAAACGCCCATATAAATACCCAACGGTTTGATATATAACCAAAGCCATTAAATATATGACCAAAAACAGGAAAGAGTAAAAAGATTATTTGAATAACTATAAACCATATAGCCCACAAATTTTCTTTTTTTCTCTGAATGAATGAAACACCAGTCGCAAGGTATGCTATAGGAGCCATACCCACAACACCCCAAGGCATTGCTTCTTTTACACCAATAAATGAACCGACAAATTTTTCATATTGGCTCAAGGTATAAAACCATTCAAATTCATAGGCATCATTAACTCTCGTGTTACCTAAAAATGCCATTACATTAGGTAAGAAGAGTACACCTGACATCAATACACCTATAAAGGCAAAAACGCCTATTTTTAATATATTCTGATATAATTCTTTAAAAACTCTTTTTTCTTTTACTGACAATAATCTAACAAGTACATAAATTACTGTAAATATTACCAGCATATAAAAGAAATAAAAATTAGATATAGCAGAAATACACACCGCCAAAATCAAAACTATTGGCGACTCTTTTCTCAAAACCTTTTCAACACCCAATAATATTAACGGGAAATATACCATCGGGCTAATGAAATACGGATGTCTAACACCAGAAAAAATCGAAAATGCACAAAACGCATATAATATGGCAGCAGTTACAGAGCACCATCTTTCACATTTCATCTTTCGTGCATAAATACAAAACGCTATTCCTGCCATAAAGAATCTTAAAATTATTGAAAAAGCATAACCTTGCTCACCATAATCAATCGGAGTAATTACAGAAACAAGTGCAAATGGGTCACCAAAAACATAATAACTGAGTGTTGTTATTACATCAGAACCTAATCCCAAACCCCATTCCCATAGTGGAACTACCAATTTATGCTCATAAAATAAGTTCTGTATAATGTCACGACACCATGAACCAAGATAAATGAACGCATTATAATGCTGATACAGTCCATCCACTTTCCAGACCATAGATTTGCCATAATATATAAAGTGCCAGAAAACCAGCACTGCCGCAACACAGAAAAAAATCGTGTAGCAAAGATACATTGAAATATCCTGCTTAGTTTTATTAGAAATTTTCAAAACCATATCTCCTCGTAGCTTCAGGCAAGAGTATGTTTCTCTTACTTTTTCTTTTTAAAAATAATAAACTTACTGAAAAAATAGTTCATTATAACCACAATAACCGCTAAAATTAATTTAACAATTAGTTGTCCTGTTATTGTAAAACCAAAAATATCAAACGATAATTTTCCTAATCCTAACACAGACACAAACAGAAGCATTCCACCCTCTTCAATTAAAAAGCTGAATACCCTGGCACCTGTAAATTCCACAGACTCTTTTAACACTAATTTTAAATTCCAGCTTTTTGATTCAAAAACAAATAACTTATTTGTTACATACGCAAAAACTACACTTATCACCCAAGCAATTGCATTAGTCACAAGATATAACTTTTCACCTAATATTCCAGTGAAAATATAGAACGCCACAAAATTAACCAAAGTAGTAAGTGCACCAAACACCACGTATGTTATAAGCTCTTTATACTTCAAAAATAAATTTTTAATTCCCGCCATCATTACGCTTCAAATGCTCCTTCAATATATATATCGGTCTGTTTTTAACCTGAACATAAACCTTTGAAAGGTACTCGCCTAAAATACCAAGACAGAAAAGCTGCATTCCACCTAAAAAAAGAATCAAAACAATTATCGTTGCATATCCTGGTATATCAATCCCTGAAACAAGTTTTTGCAACACAACCACTATTAAATAAATAATAGCACCTACAGCAGAAATGAAGCCCACACTTGTAGATAATCTCAGTGGCAGAGTTGAAAAAGCCATTATTCCCTCAATTGCATATTTAAAAAGCTTGAAGAAGCTCCACTTAGATTCTCCTACTTCTCTTTCTTGTACTTCATAAGGAATATATTTTGTGTTAAAGCCAACCCAACTGAATATGCCTTTTGAAAAACGATGATATTCGCTCATAGAAATAATTGCATCAATCATCTTTCTGTTAAGAAGTCTGAAATCAGAAGCACCATTAACAAAGTTAACTTCAGCTATTTTATTTATAATTTCATAAAATGCTGACTTGAATTTTGTTAACACAGCACCCTCTTTTCTATCTTCCTGATACGCAGTTACACAATCAATAGTTTCATCTTCCTCTATTTCTCTAAGCATTTCTAGCACTACTTCAGGACGTTGCTGTAAATCCGCATCAATTATACAAGCATAGTCACCCTTTGCCGCTTTAAGACCTGCATAAATTGCAGCTTCTTTACCAAAATTTCTGCTAAAAGACAAAACCTGAATATCTGCTTCAGAATTTTTTTCGTAAAGCTCTTTCAGTTTAAAGTATGTGTTATCTTTACTACCGTCATTAATAAAAACAAATCCGAAATCTTCTATCGTTCCTGAAAAAACTCTGTTAACTTCATTAAAAAAGCGTTCAACGTTACCCTCTTCATTGAAGCATGGAACAATTAACGACAATTTCATAACATTTCGCCCTTCTATACCATATTAATTATTCTATAATTCTATATTTTACCATATACCTAGAATTAATGCAACAATATGTTAAATCATTTATTCACAAACTATTTACAAAAAAATTTGAATAAAAGGTTGACAAATGGGAAAAACAGATGTATAGTATTAACAGAGTTAGCACTCTAATAGTTCAAGTGCTAATCAGTGCTAAATAACAAAAAGCACTTGAAAGGATTGTTTGCAAAGGGGTGTTAAAGTGCCAACCTTATCTGAACGAAAACAAAAGATTTTAGCTTTGATTATTGAAAGCTATATCGCCACAGGCGAACCAGTTGGTTCAAAAACACTTCAGAGTGCAATGGGCAATTCAGTTTCTTCTGCTACTATAAGAAACGATATGGCAGATTTGGTAGAAGCGGGTTTTCTGATGCAACCACATACTTCCGCTGGTAGAGTTCCCTCTCAACTCGGTTATCGCTATTACGTCGATAATCTTATGACTAAATATGAATTAGGTCACGAAGAACAAGAAAGAATTAAAATATGGCTTCAGGGTTATTCTGGTGAACCAGACCAGCTCTTAGAAAAAGCCGGCAGTATTCTTTCAGAGCTCACTAACTGTGTTGCTGTTTCCTCTGCTCCGTCAGATAGCGAAGCACTCATAAAAAGAGTTGAGCTTGTTCCTTTAAGCAGTAAAACCGCAATGGTAGTTCTTTTAGCATCATCCGGTATTCTTAAAAGTATGGTTGTTCGCACTGACAGCGAAATCACCACTCAGGTGGCTGAGGTTTTCTATAATATTATGCAGACATATTTTTTAGGCAACTCTGTTAATAATATAGATATACCATTCATACAAACACTCGTTGCTTCTCTTGGCGATAAAGTTTTTGTTATGTCCCCTCTTCTTTGTGGTGTTGCTGACCTTTGTAATTCCGTTAAATCTACAGAATTACACTTTAACGGTCAATCAAACATTCTTAATCATCCGGAGCTTACAACTGACGCCTTTGAGCTTATGGACTTTCTTCATAGAGAAGCACCCATAAAAACATTACTCGCTTCTCACAAAAAACCGTTAACTGTTGAAATAGGTGAAGAAAATGCTTTTAAAGAACTCAGAAATTCTTCAACTATCTTTTCAAAATACACTGTAGGCGAGCGTGACAGTGGTTCAATCGGCATAATAGGTCCTACAAGAATTGATTATGCAAGGCTTATTCCAAGCATTAAATATTTAGCAGGTGTTATAGGTAGCCTGCTTTCAGAAACACTTGAGTGAGGTAAAATATGGCTGACGAAAAAATCTTAAACGAAGAACAAAACGAATCTTCAAAAGAAACCAAAAAATCTAAAAAGGCTGACAAAAAGGCTGATGCTTTTTTAGCAGAAAAAGAAAAGCTAGAAAAAGAATTAGCTGACACAAAAGACTCATATATGAGAATTCTTGCTGAGTATGATAACTTCAGAAAACGTACTCAAAAAGAAAAAGAAGCTTCATACAATGATTCTAAAGCAAGTACATTAGCACTTCTTCTCCCTGTTATTGATAATTTTGACAGGGCGATAGATAATAAAACCGACGACATTGAAGCTTACAGAAAAGGTATTGAAATGACTTATAATCAATTAAAAGAAATTTTCAATAAATTGGATGTAACAGCTTTTGGTGAAGTTGGCGAAGAATTTAATCCGGAAATACACAATGCAGTTATGACCATAGAAAACCCTGATTTGCCTGAAAATTCAATTGCAGCAGTATTTGAAAAAGGCTACAAGATGGGCGATCGTGTGTTACGATTTGCAAGTGTTCAAATAACTTAATAAATTATTAACTAAAAATAAAAACAATTTTGGAGGAAAACAATTATGGCTAAAACAATTGGTATTGACTTAGGTACAACAAACTCATGTGTAGCAGTTATTGAAGGCGGCGAGCCTGTTGTTATTGCTAACGTAGAAGGCAACAGAACTACACCATCTGTTGTTGGTTTTTCAAAAACTGGTGAAAGACTTGTAGGTCAGGTTGCAAAGCGTCAGGCTGTTGCTAACCCAGACAGAACTATTTCTTCAATAAAAAGACAAATGGGTTCTGACTACAAAGTTACTATTGATGACAAAAAATATACACCACAAGAAATTTCTGCAATGATTTTAAGCAAGTTAAAGGCTGATGCTGAAAGCTACCTTGGCGACAAGGTTACAGAAGCAGTTATTACTGTTCCTGCATACTTTACAGACTCACAACGCCAGGCAACAAAAGATGCTGGTAAAATTGCTGGTCTTGAAGTTAAGAGAATCATAAACGAGCCTACTGCTGCTGCTCTTGCTTATGGTATCGACAAAGAAAATGACCAGAAAGTTATGGTTTATGACCTCGGTGGTGGTACATTCGACGTTTCAATCATTGAAATGGGCGAAGGTGTTCAGGAAGTTCTTGCTACTGCTGGTAACAACAACCTCGGTGGTGACGACTTCGACCAGAGAATTATCGACTGGCTTGCAGCTGAATTCAAAAAAGAAAACGGCATTGACTTAAAGGGCGACAAAATGGCAATGCAGAGACTTAAAGAAGCTGCAGAAAAAGCAAAAATTGAGCTTTCAGGTGTTACTTCATCTGCTATCAACTTACCATTTATCACAATGACAGAAGCAGGTCCTTTACACCTTGATACAACTCTCACAAGAGCAAAGTTCAACGAACTCACTGCTGACCTTGTTGAAGCAACAATGGGTCCTGTTCGTCAGGCTATTTCTGACTCAGGTCTTAAAACTTCTGAAATTGACAAGGTTCTTATGGTTGGTGGTTCTTCAAGAATTCCAGCTGTTCAGGATGCTGTTAAATCATACACAGGCAAAGAACCATTCAAAGGCATCAACCCAGACGAATGTGTTGCTATCGGTGCTGCTCTTCAGGCAGGTGTTTTAGGTGGCGATGTTAAGGGTCTTCTTCTCTTAGACGTTACTCCACTTTCACTTGGTATTGAAACTCTCGGTTCAGTTTGCACAAAGATTATTGAAAGAAATACAACAATCCCAACAAAGAAGAGCCAGATTTTCTCAACTGCAGCAGATAATCAGACTTCTGTTGAAATTCACGTATTACAGGGTGAAAGAGAATTTGCTAAAGATAACAAAACTCTTGGTATGTTCCACCTTGATGGTATTCTCCCAGCACGTCGTGGTACACCACAGATTGAAGTTACTTTCGATATTGACGCTAACGGTATCGTTCACGTTTCTGCAAAAGACCTTGGCACAGGTAAAGAACAATCTATTTCAATCACATCTTCTTCAAATATGAGCAAAGAAGACATTGAAAAGGCAGTTAAAGAAGCTGAGCAATTTGCAGAAGAAGACAAACAACGTAAAGAAGCAGTTGATATCCGTAATGGTGCAGACCAGATGGTATTCCAATGCGAAAAAATTCTTGAAGAAAACAGCGATAAATTAGAAGAAGCTGACAAGAGTGCTATCTCTTCACAAGTAGAAGAATTAAAAGAAGCTCTTAAAGGTGAAGATATTAACCTTATTAAATCAAAACAAGAAGCTCTTCAAGCTAAGTTCTATGAAATCTCTGAGAAGCTTTATAAGGCTGCTGGTGGTGCACAAGGTTTTGACCCATCACAAGCACAGGGCTTCGACCCTAATGCTGCACAAGGTGGCACTGATGAAAACGGCTACTATGAAGCACCTTTCACAGATGTAAACGAATAATTCAACCAATATAAGCAACAGAAGCCCCTATGGGTTTCTGTTGCCAATGTGTAGAAAGGTTTTACTATGGCAGATAAAAGAGATTATTATGAAGTCCTCGGACTTTCCAAGGGTGCATCTTCTGACGAAATTAAAAAATCTTATCGTCAGCTTGCCAAAAAATATCATCCAGACTTAAACCCAGATAACAAAGAGGCAGAAGCTAAATTCAAAGAGGTAAACGAAGCTTATGAAATTCTTTCTGACCCAAGTAAGAAAGAAAAATATGACCGTTTCGGCTTTGCTGGTGTTGACCCATCTTATGGTGCAGGTCAGGGTGGTGCTGGCGGTTTCGGTGGTTTTGGTGGTTTTGGCGACGGAATGGAGTTCGACTTAGGCGACATCTTCGGTTCATTCTTTGGCGGTGGATTCGGTGGTGGCGGTTTTGGTGGCAGTTCTCGTTCTAATCCAAACGCTCCAAGGCGTGGTAACGATATTCAGATTACAGTATCTTTAACATTTGAAGAAGCAGCTAAAGGTTGCACTAAAAATATTGAGTTTCCAAGAATTGAAACATGTGACGAATGTGCTGGTAGTGGTGCCGCTAAAGGTACCTCTTCACAAACTTGCCCAGAGTGTAACGGCCGTGGTCAGATAAGCACTCAACAACGCACACCATTTGGCGTTATTTCAACTCAGAAGCAATGTCCGAAGTGTGGTGGTAAAGGTACTTATAACCCTACACCTTGTAACAAATGTAAAGGTGCAGGCAGAATCAGAAGACCAATTAAAAAAGATGTTACTATACCTGCTGGTATTGACGATGGTCAGATGTTCACAGTGCGCGGCGAAGGTAACCGTGGCTTGAATGGTGGTCCAAGTGGAGATTTAAGAGTTGCAGTTGCAATAAAACCACACCCATTCTTCCAGAGAGATGGCTACAACGTATGGTGCGAAGTAGATGTTTCTATAGTTCAGGCTACTCTCGGTGACGAATTAACCGTACCTACTCTTGATGGTCAGGTTAAATACAGTATTCCTGCTGGTACACAGCCTGGCGACGTATTTAAGCTCAAAGGTAAGGGTATTCAGGTAGTAAACGGCACAAGACGTGGCGACCAGCTTGTAAAAATTAATGTTGTTATTCCTAAAAATATTTCTGAAAAACAAAAAGAATTACTTCTTGAGTTCAACAAGAGCACTGGTGGTAAGGATGTTAAGCCCGAAGAAAAAGGCGGAATTTTTGGGAAGAAAAAGAAAAAATAATTCGGAATGCGGAATGCGTAATTTGGAATTAAAGGGGCTACGCCGTAATTATAATTAAATAAATACAAAACAAAAATCCTATCATTTTCATTTTTTGAAAATGATAGGTGTTTTTATTTTTAATAATTTGTACATACCCATAAATTTCTTATTTGGTCTTTAATTTTTTCATATTCCCAAGTTTTTTCTGAACGAGCTTTACTATTAGGGTCATTCACCTTTATTTTCCCATCAACATAATCGGTCAACACAATAAAATGTCCAGTTGAGGTGAAATCCCCCTCACCCATTATGCAAATTATAGGATTTCCTTCTTCCAGATTACTTGTAATAATACTTTCCATAAGTGGTATTTCTTCAACACTCAAATTTAACCTTTCACCACCTTCAGAAATCAAACTCCAGGAACTGCCATTCCCATCAAGGCTGTAGCCATTCTCTGTTGAAAAATCGGCTATGTATTCAGGTGTCAATGTTGTATCATCTAAAAGATATATAGCCACCATCGAAAGACACGTAGGACCACAACCAGAAAGTCCCATAAGTTCTCCAGCATACTCATTGTAACCCCAACGTTTATCCCATTGCATAAGCAACGGTACACTACTACAATTCTTATATTCACCTAAATTTATTTCATATTCTTTATCTTTTTCTAACGGATAATTCAAGACAAATTCTTTAGTTTCAGGGTTTTTCTTTGCTAACTCAATCAGATTCTCGGGATACTCTTCCAATAACAAATTATGTTTTTCTGCAAAATCTATTAATTCATCATCAAAGGTGTAAATAGTATTTGATACCGGAAGCGATTTTTGTTGCTCTTTGTCAATAGTAATCAAACCTACAGCTAATAAGACCACTAAACCTAAAAATACAAAAAATTTAATTATCTTTCTTTTTCGCCTACGCCTTTTCATAAAAAACTCCTTTTATCATATGATAAAATAAGTTTACTCTATAGTATTTACAAAAAAACCAAGGGTTTCTTACAATTTTATTTCGTTTTAGTAAAAGAAATATTAAGAAAATTTTTAGAAAACTTGTTCTTTTTCTATTTGAATAAATCAGAACCCTCAACATTAAATGAGCGTATTTTTTTAAAAACAAACTCAACTGTTAAAGTAACTGGAATTTCATGGTTTTCAATCATACGTATAGTTCTTGTAGAAACCTCTAGTTTTTCAGCCATAGCCTTTTTAGTAAGATTATTTTCAATTCTTAGCTTTTTTACATTCTCGCAGAAATTATTAAATTCAGAAGTAATTGAGTCATTGTATATCATAAAAATCACCTGTTTCAAAAAAGTTAGAGTAGCTTCTCTAATAACATTATAACTTATATTTTTATAAAGTGGTGTTTTTAACTCAAAATGACTTAAACTTTTTTATCAACGAAAAATTAGCAAAGTTTTACAATACATCTATTGATTATATTTTATTCTTAACAAATGAAAAAGAAGCTTATAAAAAAGATTAAACACCATATACTCAAGTCAGAGAATATGGTGTTTTTATAATATTTTATTTCAAAATTATCACCTAAAAAGAGATAATTATTTTTCATAAACTTACCTTTACCGACATTATAATTACGGCGTAGCCCCTTTAATTCCGAATTACGAATTACGCATTCCGAATTAAACAACATTCCGAATTACTTTTTCGTTATCTTACCACTATTGATAAGTATAACAAACGCTCCGATATTATGTAAAAACGCACCAACAAGCGGAGTTACAAGTCCTGTTGCGGCAAGTACCATCATTATAAAACTAATTGAAAACGCAATTATAATATTCTGATAAATAGTTGCTTTTGTTTTTCTTGAAAGCTCAACTACAAACGGCAAATTGTCAAGAGAGTTATTCATAAGAGAAATATCTGCACTCTGAATTGCCGTATCAGAACCCATAGCACCCATTGCAATGCCAACATCTGCTTCTGAAAGAGCAAGAGAGTCGTTAATACCGTCACCTACAACTGCGACAAGGTGATTTTTTTGTGCTTCTTTTACCTTTTCTAATTTCTGTTCAGGTAAAAGCTCACTATACATAAAATCAATATCAGCATCGGTCATTACACGCTTTGCTTCTGCATCATTATCGCCGGTTAATACAGTTACAGTCTCTACGCCTAATGCTCTCAATTTCTCTATAGCTTCATTTGCATCGCTTCTTAAAACATCTCTGAAAACAATAGCTCCTAAAACCACATCATTTTTTACAACCCAGCTGAGTGTACCCTGCTTTTCAATATTTTCTGAAAGCTCAAATCCTAATGAAGAAATATATCTTGAATTACCAACTATAACTTCTTCATTACCTTTAACACCCTTAACACCATTACCAACAATTTCAGTAATTTCAAAATCCTTATCATACTCTTCGTCATTAATAAGAGCCATAATAGATTTTGATGTGGGGTGCAACGAACCGTGAGCTACAGAAGCTGCAGTTTTAATTAATTCTTCATTAGTCTCAGCATTAACCAAATGAAAATCTACCGCTTCTAAAGTACCATTTGTAATAGTACCGGTTTTATCGAACACAAAATAACTTACATCTGTTAATTTTTCAATAAAAGATGGATTTTTAATAAGAATTCCTCGTTTTGTAGCACTTGCCAAAGCAGCAATAACAGGTGCAGAAGAAACCAGCATATATCCACAAGGGCAGCTCACAACAAGAATTGCAATAGCCTTGCTTATATCCTTGGTAAAAAGCCACATTAAAACAGCAACCACAAGAACAATAGGCAAATAATAAGTCATAAACTTATCTACTATCTGAGTTTCAGGCACAGTCATTTTTTCTGCACCTTCTAAAAGCTCAACAATTTTTTGGAAGGATGTGTCAGAATAAGCTTTCGTAACTTCTACCGTTAAAAGTCCATCAATGTTAGTTGTGCCGGCATACACCGTGTCACCTTGCTTTACTTCTTTAGGTAACGCCTCACCTGTTAAGGATTTCTGGTCCATATTAGAAACGCCATTTTTAACAACGCCATCAATTGGCAAAGACATACCAGGTTTAACTAAAATTAAATCACCCTTTTTAAGAGTTTTAGCATCAACCTCTTTTTCGTTACCATCAACCAATATAATAGCCGTTTCAGCCTGAAGCTTTTTAAGACCTTCAATAGCATCTCTGCCACCCATAATGCTTTTTTCTTCTAAGAAGTGAACAAGCGTAAGAATTATAGGAATAAGCCCTGCTAAAATATATTGACCATCTAAAACAGAAACAAGAATAGCAATAGAAACAAGTATTTCCATTGAAGAGTTTATATCCTTCTGCAAAAAGCCCTTAACAGCTGTAATAAATACTGGAATACCTATTATGGCAACACCAATTAAATAAATTGTTCCCTGAATTACATCCTGATTAGGAAACACCAAGCCGTAAACAAAGCCGGCAATAAGAAATACTATCGCAAAAACTGCTTCTTTAATATCTTTTTTTAATTTATTTTTATCTTTATCAGATATATAGCTTTGAGAATACTCTTTAACAGAATTCTCAACCATATTATTAATTTTCTTCATATATTACTCCTACGGAAGTATAACTTTAGCTGACTCATTGCCATCTGGAACAATAATTGTAGCACCAGCTTCAGTTAATACCTTTGAAACTCTGCTTCTGAACACACCATTTTTAATGACCTCTGGGTTTGCTCTGTATTGCTCATAAAGACCATTAAACTCAGCAACCTCTTCGTTAGCCTTCGCCAATTTTTCAGATTGGTTTTTCTTTGCTTCACTCACAAGAGAATCTGACTCTGCTTGTGCTTTTGGAATTTTTGATTCAGTGTAATCATTTGCTTCCTGAATAAGGGTTTGCTTTTTAACCGATGCTGTGTTAACTGCATCAAAAGCATCCTTTGTTTCATTTGGCGGAATAACATTTGTAAGCTCAATATTAGTAATTGTAATACCACAACCAAGCTCATCAAAAACAAGCTGTACATTCTTTTTCAAATCAACTGAAAGCTTTGTTTTTTCAGTTGTAAGAACACTATCTACTGGCATAGAGGTTACAAGCGGTATCGTTTCGCCACCGACTACGCCCTTAATTATCTCATCAATCTCGTTTATATATAGCGCATAAGCTATCGGGTCGCTCACCTTATATTTTACAACGCTTCTTATAAGCACTAAATTGCTGTCACCAGTAATTACATAACCACCTGATTTAATGTTTCTGTTAATCGTGGTATCTTCACTGTAATGTGATTCAACAGTAATCTCCTGAACAGTTTCAACCGGAACCTTTATTACCTCATCAATTATGTAAGGAAACGCAAAATGCAACCCAGGGGTTTTAATTTGCTCTTCATAAGTTGTTCCAACAAGCTTGCCAAATCGAAGAACCACTGCAACCTCGTTACTGTCAACTTTATAAATACCTGTTAAAACAAGAAGCACAACAGAACCAGCAACAACCCATTTAAAATACTTCATAACAGAAAGCATTATAGCTTCAAAAACTTCAATACTCTTGTTTTTCATATTTGCCACCCATTCTTACTGCAATTCATCAACAATATCAAACGGAGAATCTTCACTCTTCATTATGATAACAGTATCTTCATTAACAGAATTCTCAAGTGCTATAAGCTTTTTAAGGAACTTGAATAATTCAGAGTTCTTGTCGTATGCTTCGCCATAAATTTCAGCTATTTGTCTTTCTGTTTCAGCATCAATTTCTGCTGCCTCGAGCTTACCTTCTGCTAAAATTTCTGCCGCTCTTGCATTTGCCTCACTCATAATAATTGCAGCATCTCTTTCACCCTCTGAAAGAAGCTTTGTAACTTGCTTTTCTCTGTCTGCAATCATCTGCTCAAACACACTTTCAATGTTATTTGTAGGAAGTGCAAGTCTTTTAATTTTCACTTTTTCAATACGGATACCATAATCCTTAAGTGCATTTTCTGCTACAGATTTTTCAATTTTCTGAGAAATCTCGTTAATTTTAATATTTTTCAAATCAGTAGAAACCAATGCAGAAAGCTCATAGTTACCCATAACGCCATTTTTAACGTTTGCAGTTAAATCGTTAAGATATTTTTCTGCTTTTTCATTATCGCCAACACTGTTATAGAATTTTCTTGCATCTTCGATTCGCCACACAAGATAGGTTTGCAAAATAACATTTTTCTTATCATTTGTAAGAGTTTCTGTGTAACCAGAATCCATATATTGACTTCTTGTGTCATAAGTGTAAACATTTTCAAATGGGTAAGGTAATTTAAAATGAAGACCAGACTCCATATAAACTGCTCTCACATCACCAAAACGTGAAACTATTGCACAAGAGCCTTCTTTTACTGTAAATGTGAAACCAAATACAAGAATAATTACAGCAAGAATAAGTGCAAAAATCCATTTATATATCTTTTTAATTTTCATTTTTTATTCCTCCGCTTCTATAACGGTTGTTTGCTCATCTGATAACGCCTTACCAGACGAATTTATAATATATTGTGAAAGCTCAGAATCTATATTTGGTGAGAAAACATAAACCTTATTACCGGCAATAACCTTTTCGTAGGTATCAACATATTTACTGAGCTTAAATGCAGACGGACGTTTTCTGTATTCTTCGAGTGCAGCTTTAAAAACAGTCATTTCTTTAGTAGCATCTGCTACCTTTGTAGTCTGATTTTCTTTTGCTTTGATTACAACAGTTTCTGCATCCTTTTCTGCTTCAAGTATAAGCTTCTCTGCCTCAGCTTCTGCATTTGTTATTGTGGTTGTTTTATTAACATCTGCACTGACAACAGATTGATAAACATTTGAAAGCTCAACTGGTGGGTGAATACTTTCAATAACAACCTCTTCTACTGCTAAACCGATTTTACATTCCTTTGTGAATTGATTGAGTGCTGAAAGAAGCTCTTTAGAAAGACCAGTTCTGTCAACACTGAGAATGGTATCAAGGTTTGTAGAATTGGTTTTATTCATCATAAACTCATACGCCCTTGAACTTAAAATTGCCTCAGGATTTGAGCTTTTAGTCAGATATGTATATAAATCGTCTATTTTATAAATCAATTTGATATTTACTGAAACCAATTCGTTTCCGTTACCTGTTAACAGCTTATACTCTTCAACTGAGTGTGACTCTGTCCACATATTATCCATTGTGTCATTTGATTCGTAACCAATAGTCATATTCTGAACACGCTGAACCTCATAAATCTCTGCCTTTTCAATTGGCCATGGCAACTTAAAATGAAGACCCGCATTTTTAACAGACGCCTCTTCTAAAACACCAAAGCGGTAAACTGCCGCTTGCTCGTAAGGCTCAACCTTATAAACACAGCTAGAAACAAAAAGAATTGCAACTATCGCCAAAACTGCTGCCGGCAAAATTTCGCCAACATACTTAAGACTCCAGAGCGATTTTACTGAAATTCCTGTATGCTCCTCTAAAATGTCGGCAAAGCTTTTTCCATTTTCGCCTGAGCCCTTCTTCAAATTTTTAATGTCAGGAATATAAATTGTATAATTAAAGTCTTTTAATGTTTCTTTTTTAATTACCGTAATTAATATATCAAAAGCCAAAACAAGTGCTATATAGATTGTTGCTATTCTGTAAAACCAGAAAATAACATTGCAAAAATCCATTTCAAGAATTATATTGAGCACTGAAAATCCGATATACACAACTGATACAACGCCAATTGTCATAAACATTGAAGAAACCGTAACAGCAGCCCTCATATTTTTCTTTTGTTGCATAAAGCTTCTGTAAACGAAAAGGCATACAGCTAAAACAACAAGCACACCAACATTCCCAAAGGTGTAGCTATATTCCTGCATACTTATTACTTTAAGATTATAAGCAAAAGAGCTTATTGCAAGTGAAATAACGAGATACAACTGCAAAAGTATGTAAATAACTTCTAAAACAATAGTTGCTATCCTCTGCTCTTTTAAAATCTTTTCTTTTTTCTCTTCGTTAGTTATACTTTCTTTTTCTTTGGATTTTGAAAGCTTTGAAAAAGCCTTATTAAAAAGCTTTTTCTTTTCTTTACCTGAAGCAGCATCTTCTGAAATTTCTTCACTTTCTACAGCTTCAAGCTTTTTTATTCGCTTATCAACAATTTTATCCATTATTCTCTTTATAAAATCAAAAAGAAGAATAAAGCCATAAATACCAAAAAAGCAGATTGTCAATTCACCCAACTGTTCGTATGCCGGAACATATTGAGTAGTTTGTAACACACCTATAAAGAGAAATATTATTGCAAAAAGTATTACTAATGGTAATTTAGGTGGTTTAGTTAAATCTTTTATCTTTCTCTTCTTCAAGTCTTTCACCTCTTGAATTATTACGACGAGAGCCGTTTTTTTACGACTCCCGTCTGTTATTAGTTTTTGTTAACTTCTTCAACAAATTTCAAGAACTGCTTTCTGCCCTCTTCATTTCGCTCAAACACACCACATTGTTCAAGAATTTTTGAAAAAGTATTGCCTATTGCATTTCTTGTGATTTCGTCTATATTTTCTTTTGTTGGATTTTCGCTTAAAATAAACTTTTCCGCCCACTCAGCATGTTTAGAAATAGCTTCGTTTTTAGTAATATCTTCACCATTTAAAATTGCAGCCTTTAAAGCTTGCATTTCAGTTTTAAGACGTGCCGGAAGAACTGCAAGACCCATAACCTCTATAAGACCAATATTTTCTTTTTTGATGTTATGATATTCAGGATGAGGATGATAAAAACCATCTGGACATTCTTCTGTTGTAATATTGTTTCTTAAAACTAAATCTATTTCATATTTACCATTTCTGAAGCGTGTAATTGGTGTAATTGTATTGTGTGGCACCCCATCTTCAGTTTTCGCAATTATAAAAGCTTCATCATCGCTATAATTTCGCCAACACTCAAGAATTTTACCTGCAAGAGTACAAATTCTGTCTGTATCTTCACCAATAAGTCTTATAACCGACATCGGCCATTTTACAATGCCCGCTTTTATATCATCAAAGCCAGTGAATTTAAGCTCTGTTTCAATTTCAGCTCTTGCCTGAGCGAATGTATAATTACCACCCTGAAAATGCTCGTGAGTTAAAATTGAACCACCTGAAATCGGCAAATCTGAATTTGAGCCAATAAAATAGTGTGGGAACTGCTTTATGAATGAAAAAAGTCTTCTGAAGCCCTTCTCACTTATTTTCATAGGTACGTGATTACCGTCGAAAACAATGCAGTGCTCATTATAATAAACATAAGGTGAATACTGTAAAAAGTAGCTGTCGCCATCTAATGTAACAGGAATGATTCTGTGGTTTTGTCTTGCTGGATGATTAACTCTGCCAGCGTAGCCTTCGTTTGTTTTGCAAAGAGGACATTTAGGGTATGACGAAGCTTCTAGCTTTGTTGCAGCAGCAATCGCTTTGGGGTCTTTTTCTGGTTTTGAAAGGTTTATTGTAATATCAATATCGCCATACTCAGTTGAAGTAACCCACTTCATATCATTTTTAACACGATATTCTCTTATGTAGTCGCTTTTTCTTGCGAAGTGATAATAATATTCTGTTGCTTTTTCTGGTGACACAGAATATTTCTCTTTAAAGGTTTTAATAACCTCAGATGGTCTTGGAAGAACAGCACCCATTATTTTTGTGTCTAACAAATCTCTGTAAACAACTGAATTTTCACAAATACCTGTCTCACACGCATAATCTAAAATGCCTTTTAAAATATCTTCTAATTCCATTTCTTTTGAAGATGCATCCTCATCAATAGAAGAAAGATTTAAAACCTCTAAAATTCTGTTTGTTGCCCAGACCTCATCCTCGTTTAAAATCAAAGACTCTTTTTCTAAGTAAGCAACTAAAGATTTAATTAATTCACTGATTGTCATACTACAAAACCCCATTATAAAATAGATAATTACATTATAATATTTTTCTTTAATTCTTTCAACATTTTTTTGTAAATAATATTGAAAATATTACAATAAATAGTTAAAATGTTATAGTAATTATAATTTTTATAAAAAACTGGTGAGTAAAATGGATTTTAATGCAGAAAAAGTAAAAAATGATATTGTTGAATGGATAAAAGACTGGTTCGATAAAAATGGCAAAGGCTGTAAAGGCGTGCTTGGCATTTCAGGCGGTAAAGACAGCTCAGTTGTTGCAGCGCTTTTAGTAGAAGCTTTGGGCAAAGAAAATGTTGTAGGAGTGCTTATGCCAAACGGCGAACAATTCGACATTGATGTTTCAAAGGACCTTGTTGAATTTTTAGGTATAAAATCTGTAACAATAAATATAAAGGATGCCTTTAACGGTTTCTTGAATGAATTTAAAAATAACGATGTAGAGCTCTCTGCTCAAGCAATAACCAACCTTCCACCAAGACTTAGAATGGCTTGTGTGTATGCGGTAAGCCAGAGTGTAAATGGCAGAGTTGCAAACACCTGTAATCTTTCGGAGGACTGGGTCGGCTACTCGACACGTTATGGTGACAGCGTCGGCGATTTTTCTCCACTCTCAAAATTAACAGTACAAGAGGTTAAGGCAGTTGGTAAAGCATTGGGGCTTCCTGACAAATTCACAGAAAAAACACCTATTGATGGTCTTCAGGGTAAAACCGATGAAGATAACTTAGGCTTTACCTATGCTGTTTTAGATAAATATATAAGAACAGGCATTTGCGAAGACGTAAAAACAAAAGAAAGAATAGATTATCTTCACAGAATCAATCAATTCAAATTAGAGCTTATGCCTGTATTTAACTACGAACCTGAAAGGAATTAAATTATGTCAGTATTACAAAGCTTACAACCAGAAAGAGTATTTTATTATTTCGAAGAAATCACAAAAATTCCACATGGTTCTGGTGATATGACGAGGATTGCTTCCTTTTGCGTAAATTTCGCTAAAGAGCACAACCTCAGATATTACCATGATGATGCAAACAATGTAGTAATTTATAAAGACGGAACAAAGCACCTAAAGGATGCAGGACCAATTATTCTGCAAGGTCATCTCGATATGGTTTGCCAGAAAACCGAAGACAGTAATATAGATTTTTTTAATGACCCATTAGAAATTTTCATTGATGGTGATTTTATAAAAGCTAATAACACTACTCTTGGTGCAGATAACGGCATTGCAGTAGCTTGTGTTTTAGCCATCTTAGAAAGTGACAGCTACACACACCCACCTATTGAGGCAGTTTTCACAACAGACGAAGAAACTGGTATGGTTGGTGCAAATTTTCTTGACACATCGGTTTTAAAATCAAAAAGAATGATTAATATAGACTCTGAAGAAGATGACACGATGACAGTTTCATGTGCTGGTGGTGCTGATTTCTTAGCAACATTCAATTTTCAGCGAGAAGCTGTAAACGGCACTGAAATTGAGTTAATTTTAAAAGGTCTTAAGGGTGGACACTCAGGCATTGAAATTGACAAAGGCAGAGTTAACGCAAACATTCTTGCAGGTCGCGTTTTAAATCACCTTAAAACAACCGATTTCAATTTATTAAGCATTAATGGTGGCGACAAAACTAACGCAATTACAAATCTTTGTAAAATAAACCTCTGTATAAGTAACAAAGATAACTTTATTAAGGAAGCCACAGAGTATCTTAAAATTATAAAAGATGAAATCACAGCAAGAGAAGAATACTTTGATTATCATATAAACATACTTGAAAGCGGAGAATTCAAAGCAATAAACAAAGAAAGTGCAAATGCTATTATTTACGCTTTGGAATGTATGCCAAACGGCGTTTTAGATATGAGTGCTGAAATCAATGGTCTTGTTGAAACCTCACTCAACTTAGGAATTTTAGCTACAAATGAAAATAGCACAGAGCTTAAAACCTCTTTAAGAAGCAATAAAATGAGTGCTCTTTCTGCTTTAGAAGAGAGATTAAAAACATTTTTCAGTATTCTCCCTTGTGAATGTACAACCTTTGACAAATATCCATCTTGGGAATTTAACAGTAACTCTACTTTACAAGGTCTTTTTAAAGAGATTTATGAAAAAGAAACTGGTAAAGCTCTCAAAGTAGAGGCAATTCACGCAGGTCTTGAATGTGGTGTATTTGCATCTAAAATAAAGGACTTTGACTGCATATCAATCGGTCCAAATATGTTCGACGTTCATACAGTAAAAGAAAGACTTTCTATTGACTCAACTGAAAGAACCTTTAAAATTCTTTTAAAAGTCTTAGAAAACTGCAAATAAACGGCTTTTTTCATTGACATAACAAGTTATTTATTGTAAAATACTATGTTGATTGTATGAAAACAAAATATTTAAGAAAAAGAGTGATAAAATGCATTGGTCAGAAGAAATCGCTGAAAAAATAATTAAGCGTAACCCTAACAAAGAAGAATATGTTTGTGCCGCTGGTATCAGCCCATCAGGTTCAATTCATATTGGTAACTTCCGTGATATTGCTACTAGTTATTTTGTAGTAAGAGCCTTGAGAAAAAAAGGTAAAAAAGCAAGACTTCTTTTCTCATGGGACGAATTTGACCGTCTCAGAAAGGTTCCTGTAAACGTTGCAGCTGTTGACAGTGATATGGAAAAATACATAGGCTGTCCTTATGTAGATGTTAAAAACCCATTTGTTGATGCTCAGGAATTTAAAACTTATGCTGAATATTTTGAAAACGAATTCGAAACATCTATTGTTAAATTCGGTATTGATATGGATTACAGACATCAGGCTGAAATGTACAGAAGCGGTAAATACACTGAACATATCATCCACGCTTTAAAGCATCGTGGTGAAATTTTTGATATTTTAGACAGCCACCGTACACAAGAAGCACAACCAGGCGAAAGAGAAGCATATTACCCAATTAATATTTATTGCCCTGAATGTGGCAAGGATACAACAAAGGTACATTCTCTTTCAGACGATTGCACAGTAGCAGAATATTCTTGTGCTTGTGGTCACAAAGGCACATTTGACTTCACCAAAGATTTCAACTGCAAATTAGCTTGGAAGATTGACTGGCCTATGCGTTGGATGTATGAAGGTGTCGACTTTGAACCAGGTGGAAAAGACCACGCAAGCCCACACGGTAGTTACGACACAAGTAAGGATATTGCAAAGAAAATCTTTGGTTATGAGCCACCTCTCTTCCAGGGTTATGAATTCATCGGCATCAAAGGCACCACTGGTAAAATGTCTGGCTCTTCAGGTCTCAACTTAACACCAGACACACTTTTAAAAATTTATCAACCAGAAGTTATTCTCTGGCTTTACTCAAAAACAGAGCCACTTAAGGCATTTGATTTCTGCTTTGATGACGGAATTCTTCGTCAGTACTTTGAATTTGACAAGATGTACACAAATGTTAAAAATGGTACTGCTAATGACAATGAAAAAGCAATTATGTATAACACAACTGTTGGTGACAGAGTATTAGAAACTGTTCCAATGGGTCATCTTGTTCAGTTAGGTTCAGTTGTTGACTTCAACGTTCCAATGCTTGAAACAGTGTTTGAGAAGATTGACACACCTTATAAATATGAACAATTCGCTGACAGACTTGAAAGAGCAAAATACTGGCTTGAGCACTGTGCTCCAGAAAATGTAAACAGACTCAGAACATTAAGAAACTGGGATGTTTATGAAACACTTGATGATACAGCTAAAAAAGAAGTTGAGCTTTTATTTAACTTCATTAAGGAAGGCGGTTATGACCTTGATGAGCTTAACAAAAAGCTTTATGCTATTCCAAAAGAAGTTCATGGCACCGACCTTGACGAAAAAGCTTTAAAGGCAATTCAAGGAACATTCTTCAAGAACGTTTATAAGCTTCTTATAGATAAAGAAAAAGGTCCAAGACTTTACTTATTCCTTTTCGCTATCGACCCACAAAAATATGTTGGCCTTCTTGACTTCTCTTACCCAAAAACAGAAGAAGAAATGAAAGCTCCTGTTGTTGAAGAAGTTGTAGAAAATGAAGACAAGCACGTTTATGGCGAAGCAGATGCTTTTGTTCCTTTCTCAACTGAAAGCATTTCTATTGACGATTTCTGCAAGTTAGACCTCAGAGTTTGTGAAATTATTAAAGCTCAGGAAATAAGAAAATCTCACAGTTGCTTAAAGCTTACACTTGACGATGGCAGTGGCGAAAACAGAATTATTGTTTCATCTATCAAGAGTGAATACACATGCGAACAGTTAGTTGGCAAGAAGATTATTGTTGTTGCAAACCTCGAGCCAGCAAGAATTGCAGGTGTTGAAAGCCAGGGCATGCTCCTTGCAGCAACAAATGGCGCTTGTGGATGTCAGGTAGTATTTTTACCTGATTGTGTACCAGCGGGAACTCAGATTAAATAATTTACTTTGTAAATTGTGATATAAATCCTTACGGATTTGCGATATATTTCCATTGAAATGCGATATATCTTCGATGCGATATGCCTTCGGCGTGTTTCGTGGATTTATATCATATCGCATACGAGTGAAACGAGTATATATCGCAAATGAACGAAGCGAATTTATATCGCATTTGCAAAGGCAAATATATCGTAAAATTTATAAAAACAACAACATCCTATCATTTAAAGTTTTTTATAAACTTGAATGATAGGATGTTTGTTTAATTATGTTAGCTTTTCTCCTTCAACAACGGTTTTATTTTTTTATACAACTCCGTTACCTTTTTGTTGTCGCACAATTCTTTCATAATATAATTGTGAACACCTTCTTTACTCTTCCTGTCCTTTATCGCAGAACATACAACCTTTATGTATTCCTTATTTTCTTCGCCTAAAAGCTCTGCAACCTGTTTTTGTGTTTCGTCAGTTTGTTTCTGAACATCGCTGGAAATATCTTCAACACGCGAAATTTTAATTCTCTTTTTCCTCCAGAATTCGACCGTACTGTCAAAGCCTTTATCTTTTGAAACAATAACATATTCTTTGTTTTCTTCTTTTGCTATTTTATAACCTAAAATAGAAGTTAACTGAAAGTCCAACGAATCCTTTGTACCAACAGTTACTTTTATATATTCTATTTTAGCGTTACATTCTATTAAGCGTCTATGTAATCCGAAAGTTAATGTGTTAGCCTTTTCACTATAAAAAATACAGACAGCATCATCTTCTTTAAGCTTTGCAACACCTTTTAAACCATCTATATGCACATTTTCATAATCAATAAAGTAAATTGCCATAAAAACCTCCTTTTTAACAATAATTACAATCAAGGCGAAGCCTTCCGAAATTTTCAATTTTCAATTCCATAAACAATCTCCCGCGTTGTTTTAAAAAACTCACAGAACTCGTTTTCATTAAGAATTTCAGGAAAGCTCAAAATCTTTAAAGGTACACTTTCCTCGTTATGATATGACGGTTGAGTGTAATCGTAAGAATTCACTTTAAAGCCGAGATTTTCATAAAATTTAATTCGCTTCTTCTGCATTTCTGTTTCTGGAGCCTCTGCTTCTAAAATAATTGGCAGATTATACTTTGCTTTTATTAAATCAATTGTTTTTGAACCATAGCCTTTTGAACGAATTTCTTTATTTATTGCTATATGTTCAATGAACAGAAATTCATCAAAAAGCCAGAACACTACTAAACCAACGCTTTCTCCAGCATCAATAATCTCAGAAAAATTAAATTCTTTTTTTAAAAAACACGCTTTTTCGTCGGCTTCATCACGTCTTTCTTCATAAGGGAAAGCATCTATGAGTCTTTTATAAACAGACGAAAAATTTTCTTCTGTTACTGGTTTTAAATTAATCATATCAAGTCACTTATTTCTTTAAAATTATTTCTTATTTCATCGGTTGTTCCGGTTGAAATATAATAATCATATTCTTTTGGTTTAAAACTCTCAAAAACATAATCTTTAACTACAGCAATATAAGAGGTTGGGCCCACTCTTGATGGGTCTTTTTCAGTTGTTTCACCTCGTGCATAAACACCTGTTAAAAATGTATCGTGAGTTGGCATATAAAGACCTATGCCGAAGCTATCAGAAAATTCACCACGATATGCTGACCAATGTTCAACTGAAGTAAAATTCGGGTAACCTTCATCTGGCCAGAAGCCTAATGTATTGTTTGTAACAAGCTTATTATCTTTTGAGAATGGTTCTGCTCCATCATAATAAACAAAAGTGTTAAGTGGTTCAATACAGTAGAACGCAGGCAATTCTTGTGTTCTTGGTGTTGCAGGGTAACCAGAGAAATCAGTAAATCTGCACTTAATATGAACATTATTATTTTCTATGGTATACCACGCTTCCATATAAGACGGTGTAATAAATTCTTTTGTTTTTGCCCAGTCAAGTGGTCTGCATTTTATATAAATTTCTTCTTCACTAAGGCGTATATCTACAATTTTACTGTGGTCATTATATTGGTTGCCGCCCTGAACAGGATTATAGTTCCAGGTGTTGTCCATATAAGTCCCTGGTTCATAAGGTGCTTCTAAAGTTCCGTAGTAAGATTGTTGCACAAGTCTTCCGGTATCGTTACGGTTAATTAAATTTACATTCTTATTAATTGCTCTTTTTTCATAACGGTCACTTGCGTTTGAGTCAACCTTGATTTTACCATCAACTTTAACTGCTTCAACGTTTGAATCTAAATCTTCAAGATAAGAAAGTGCACCACCCCAGAGCAAATCTACGCCTAATTTATAGTTTTCTGTTTCAATGAAAACCTCTTGTTTTGGCACTTCTCTGAAAAACACAGAAAAACCAATAAATTTAACATTTGCTTTTTTTGAATTAAGTGGCTCACAAGTAAATTCAATTAAATCCGTTGCTACAGCCTTTTCTAAAGCATTATCTATAAAACTATAAAAATCCTTTTCGCTTTTTGATGGCTCCAAAAAGAATTCTTCTCTCACTGTTTCTTTTTTTACAGTGTATGTCAAAGAACACTTAAGGTAGGAATCTGAAGTATATTTAATACCAAAATAATTAAACTTTTTCACACTGTCATCAATAAGGACGGCATCTTTTGCTGTGAGTTGTTTTTCTTTATTATCAGCAAAATATGTCATTCTCGAAATTGTAAAATCAGTGTCATATTTATTACCCAAACAACCAGCGAATGAAAGTATTATTGCAAGGCACATTAAAACACTTACTATTCTCTTTTTCATTGAATACACCTACATTTCTGAAATTGTTAATCTGTGTAACGCTCTTGTAACTGCCATATAAAGATATGGTTTATTACTATCACCATTAAATGCGTTTTCTTTATTAAACACTATTACACTGTCAAATTCAAGTCCCTTTGTTAAAACGAGTGGCATAATAATTGGCGCTTCGCTTAATACACAAGATTTGTTATCACAAAGACGAATTGCAGGAAGCTCTTTAACTAATTTTTTGTGAAGCTCTTGTGCATCTTCAATAGTTTTTGTAATAATTGCAACTGACGAGCTTTTTTCATTATACTCTTTTAAAGTCTTCAAAAATTCACTTTCGCCCTTTTTATATTGCACCTCTTCACCATTTCTTGTGAAAATATCATAATTCTTTTCTTTTGGTAAAAGTGAAAGTGCCAAGGTGTTTATTTCTTCGGTTGAGCGATAACTTCTGTTAAGATATAATGAATTCGCATTGTAAAGCGAAGCCAATTTTTCTACGCTTACTGAATTTATTTCAGGGTTAATTGCCTGATTTGTATCAAGTAAAAGTGTATATTTTGCCCTTGGGAACATTGTTAAAATAATTCTGTGTTGCAAAAGGCTTAAATCCTGTGCTTCATCAATTAAAATGTGTTTAACACCGTTTAAAACAGCGCTTTCACCCATTACACACTTTGTGAATACAACGCCTAATGCATCTGGAAAATCAAGAATTCGTTTCTCAAGGTTCTCTTTAGTGAATTTTAAAATATCGTCACTACTGCCAACTGTGTTAGCATAATTCTCTAAAATATTAAGATAAATTTTAACAGGGTCAGCTAAAACACACTCTCTCAAAGTTCTACCCACATTGTGTTTCAACTCCCTACGCTTCATTTTATAAAGCTTAGCAGTGTCTTCATCTATACTGGACTCCAAATCTATTGTTTCATAAATTTCTTCTCTGTGCTCTAAAAAATATTCATCTATTACACCATTTACAAAGCTCACAAGTCTCTCTGCCCTTGCAGATGGCGCATTTTCACTATCTGACACGTATCTGTCTAAAATATCATCTTTAGAAATAATTGTTTCATCATAAAGAGTAACGTCTTTGAATTCTGGCAGATAATTTTCAGCGTGTACTTTTAAGAAATCAATGAATTTTTCATCATATTTTAAAACTGCATTTTTCTTTCTTAAATTATCGCCATTAATTAAGCTATTTGCTAAATCGTAATAATCAAGAACAGAATATTCAGAAAGCTCTGCTTTAAAAATATTATAAAAGCTTGAGTAATTGATTGGCATTTCACCAAGCTCTGGAATAATATCTGCTACATAGCTCGAGAAAATATCGTTATTAGAAAACATAACAATTTCAGAAGAAATGAGTTCTTTTCTGTTTCTGTAAAGAAGGTAAGCGATTCTGTGAAAACCCACAGACGTTTTACCACTACCGGCAGGGCCATAAACAATTAAATTTTTACTATCAGAATATCTTATAGCTTTATTCTGCTCACGTTGAATTGAATTAACAATAACTCTTAAATGCTCATGAGTATTTTCGCCCAACACATCTCTTAAAATATCATCGTCAATTTTAATATCGCTATTAACAAAGCCTTTTAATTCGCCATTTTGAAACTTATATTGTCTTTTTAAAGAAAGCTTGCCTTCCATTACGCCAGATGGTGCATTGAAATAAGCGTCACTTGAATTAAAATCATCATAAAAAAGCGAAGCAATAGGTGCACGCCAGTCACAGACTAAAGTGTTATAGGTATCTCTTTCCTGTAATGTTTTAAGACCAATATAAATTTCTTGCTTTCTCCCTGTTCTGTTTGGTGTGAAATCCACCCTTGCAAAATACGGTGAGTTTTTAAGCTTTTCATAAAATGAAATATCATAATGTGCATTTTCTATCTCCTGCAATTGATTTTCCATTTCATAATGAAGCTCTGTAAGCTCAACACCTGCATACATTCCACCGTTTGGGTTATCCTCATTAAACTTTTCACCCTGAGCCTTAACTCGTGCCTTATAAGTAACAATAAGGTCTTTAAGCCTCACTATTTCGCTATTTAAAAAATTTTTTGTTTTTTCAAAATAAAGCTGTTCAAGTTGTTCTTCTTTTGAATACATTAAAAAATTTTCCTTTCAAAAACTTCAAAATAAGTGTCATACCAACAATAAATTATAACACAATAAAAACTCTCTATCAAGTGTTGACATTAATTTTAGTAAAGATATAATATTCTTATAATTTTTAAAACAAAGGATTTGAAATTATGAAAATTTCTTATAACCATGAATCAATTCGCTTAACTGGCAGATGGGATACACAAAACAAAGATTACGCGACTGCCACAGCAACAGGCAGTTATATTGAATTCTGTTTTAAAGGTACTCTTGCTACTGTTCTTTTTAACTGTGATAATAATAAATATCCTTTCCCACATCTTTGGGTGCAAATAGATAATGGCGACTACACAGAAGCTATGGTAGATAACTATTTAAAAATTCGCACAAAAGAAGATAAAGAACACACGGTGAAAATTATTTTCAAGGGTACTGTAGAGGAATTCAGACGTTGGTTCGCTCCATTAGAAAACAAAATTTCATTTTGTGGTGTTATTACTGATACACCAGTTAAAATTAAAGAAGATACGAGAAAAATCATTGAATTCGTCGGCGATTCAATAACAGAGGGCGTTTTAACTGACGAAGATTATTACGGCGAAAACGGTGAAAATAAATTCTCAATAGGACAGTTCAACAGAGTTTATCAGGATGATGTTACTGCGACTTACGCTTGGCTTACTGCCGAAAAACTTGGTTTAAGACCAATTTTTATGGGCTATGGTGCAGTTGGGGTTACCCACTCAGGAATGGGTGCTGTGCCTAAAGCAGATGTAGCATATCCATATAATTTTGACAATTCGCCTATCACTCACAAAAACAGCGATTATATATTAATAAACCACGGTGCAAACGACCGTTGGGGTGCACTCGAAAATTACCTTGAAAATTACAAGAAGCTTTTAGATGTCATTATTAAAATGAATCCACAATCTAAAATAATTTCACTTTCTGCTTTCTGTGGTGCATTCCACAAAGAGCTTGGTGAATTTATTGAAAATTATAATAAAAAGAACAATACAGATATTTTCTTTATAGATTCAAACGGCTGGGTTCCTGTTGAGCCACTTCACCCGAATCGTGCAGGACACAAAACGATTGCTGAAAAACTAACACAAATATTAAGAACAGTTACTAACTCCTAAGTTAGTAACTGTTCTTAATATTTTATTTAATTAAACTTTTATCTTCTTCACCGCAAAGCCTGCCATTAAAATCGCAAGGATTCCTGCAACAAGCTTACCTACAATAACTGCTAAAATATGCTCACCATTGTAAGAAAGCGTAAATGCTAAATGGTCACCAAACACGAAAGCGCCTGAAACACAAAAAGCGAGATTCATAACTCTGCCCTTTTTATTCATTTTTCCAGCATTTTCAATAGTAGCAATGCTATTTGCAAGAGTTGCCACAAAACCCAAAACAGAAGCTTCATCAAGCTCTAATTTTTCGCCCAGTTTTTTAAATGGCTTATTTAAAAGCTTTGAAATTATTGCTATGAGTGGGAATGTACCTGAAAGTACAACACCAATATGGAATATTATTTTAAAGCCTTCGTTAATTGGTGTTGTTTTTTCTAAAATAACCCAACCTGTGAGATATTGTAAAATACCAATAGCAAGTCCACCAATAACCAAAACAAGAATTGCTTTACCTAAAATGCCGAAAACTTTAATGCACACCTGTGGTACTTTTAAAAGACCTATAACAATAATTACTGAAAAGAGAATACTTGGCACTAAATTTAAAATGAGTGTAAGAATATTTATGCCCATAAAAACGCCAGAAACAAAGCATCCGAATGGGATTGTGCTTATACCACAAAGAAGACCTAAAAATACATCTTTATGAAACTCTTTATTTATTGAGCTTATTGAAACGGGAATTGTAAATGAAATTGTCGCACCTAACATTGAAGCCACTACTAACCCATGAAATGAGCCTAAAAGCTCATCGTTGCAAACAGACTCGGCAAGTGCTGCACCACCCATATCGTTTGCAAATATAATACCTGCTATTGCAGATGGGTCAAACCTTAAAAGATTTGCAACAGGTGTTATTACAGGCAAAAGCAACTCTGAAAGAGTCGGCGTTATTGTAATCATACCAAGCATTGACATTGTGAGTGGTGCTATTGTATGTATACCTTTTTCAAATTCATCACCCAGTTTTAAATGATCACCTGTTATTTTATCTATTGCACCAATCAAAGCAAATATTGCCATTGTGACAGAGAGTGCGTATTCCATAAAAACTCCTTTCGGGGTGAAATATTTTGCTAAAGCAAAATGTGAAATAATATATTTGACATTGTGAAATTTGATGCTAACACATCAAGTGAAATGAAATCCGCATTAACATTTGCATAGCAAATATTTCATTGCGTAAGCTATTTCACATTACGAAGTAATATTTCACTCGCCACAAGGCGAATTTCGTTGAAAAAAGCCTTGTTCAACTGAACAAGGCTTTTTTCTTGGCGCGCTGGAAGGGACTCGAACCCCTGACCTACTGGTTCGTAGCCAGTCACTCTATCCAACTGAGCTACCAGCGCAAAATGGAGCGGATGACGAGGCTCGAACTCGCTACCTCCACCTTGGCAAGGTGGCGCTCTACCAGATGAGCTACATCCGCAAATGCAAGGCATATTATACATATAAAAAAGCCCATTGTCAAGGGGTTTTTCTGCAAAAATAGAAAAACTTTTATTTTTTGAAAAATTTTTTAAAAAAACTATTGACAAATACACTCTTTCACGATATAATCATCGTGCTCAGTTGAGAGCGACATCACTCTTTCAGCGGGTGAGTTTGTTGTTTTCATATATGGCGGAATAGCTCAGTTGGCTAGAGCGTCCGGTTCATACCCGGCAGGTCGTAGGTTCAAGTCCCACTTCCGCTACCAAGTCAACTTTCTTACCTGCTGGAGTGTTAAATATAGAAGAACCTCAGTTCTTCATAATATGGCCCGGTGGTCAAGCGGTTAAGACACCGCCCTTTCACGGCGGTAACACGAGTTCGATTCTCGTCCGGGTCACCATGAAAAAAGCATCGCAATAGCGGTGCTTTTTTCAATGAAATTCGCCTTTCGGCGAGTGAAATATTACTTCGTAATGTGAAATAGCTTCCGCTATGAAATATTTGCTTCGCAAACGTTAATACGAATTTTATTTCACTTGATGTACAAGCATCAAATTTCACAATGTCAAAGACATTATTTCACATTTTGCTTTAGCAAAATATTTCACTAAAATTCAACGGACAATTCTCTTTTGAGAATTGTCCGTTTATTTATCATTTCATTTCTTGCTCCAGATTATCAAAATCTTCTGTTGAAAAAAATTCACCTAAAGTTATATCCAGACCATCACAGAATTTCTTGATTGTTATAATAGAAATATCACGCCTTGCTTCATCCATCATGCTATATGCTGTTGATGGGGTTACACCTGATAAATTCGCTAATTCATTTATTTTTATATTTCGCTCTTCGCATAATTCTTTAAATCTTTTTACAACAATATCCTTTACGCCCAAGATTTTCACCTCAAGGATATTTTATATTTTTATTCGCATTTGCGTATACGCACTTGCGTAATCCAAAATATTATGCTATAATAGCATCGTTTTATACGAAAAACAAAACAGCAACCCGAAGATTGCTGTTTAAAACGCATTTATCCTTTAATATAACCTACGCCCTTAAACACAAATGAAAAAATCATCATCAAGGTTTCATAAATTTTATCCATAGTAACCTGCATTGACTGAGTTATATTTATAAAACTATCAGCTGAGCTTGTTCTCGCATAACCTTTAATTGAACCCACATTATCTGCTACCTCATCATCATTTGCAAAGCAGTCGAGAAGCGGTGTTGCAAGGGCTAAAAGGAAGCATTGTGCCCCATGAGAAATACCTAAATCGAGCTCTAATTTTTTTGCTAAATCATCTGGTGGAGTTGAACCATAAAGTGCAGTAATAGCAGTTGCTGCTGCCATTAATTCATCTTCAGTAATCATTTCGAGTTCTGTGTCTAAAATAAGGCACATTGTTCTTAAAAGAATTGTCACATCTCTATCCATCAATGGATAATTCTCTTCACCGGCATAGTGGGCAGAAACAAGCTCCGTTGCAACATCCCAACCATCAACATAATCGCTGTCAGGAATGTCTATTCCATTTGCCTTAGCCATTTCCTGCACGCCACCTTCACCATAAAGTGGTGTGTTAAGAATATCGTTTAAAGCGTCAATCGCTTTTCTTACAAGGTCATAATAAAATGCACCTTTATCTATCCCTAATTGTTCATCCTGAAAACCACGTTCAAGACGCCATTCAACACCATTTTTAAGGAATTTCTTTGCATAAGCATTAAGACCTTTATTCATCTCAGCAATATGCTCTGGTGTATAGCCTTTAACATCTGTTAATAATTTTTCTGCTTCTATTTTTTCAATAGTAGCTATATCGTAATTAATAACTTCGTCAGACATTTCTACAATCCTGTATTGTAATGGATACATTGTAAGTGCTGTTGTTGCAAAGTCTGTAATCTGGTTACCCTTTGAGCTTGTGTAGGTGTTCGCATCACTACAATGCTCGTGACCTGTAAACACCACTTTTATACCAGCATTTGCAAATTTTTCGGCAGTAGAAATATGATTTCTTATAATAAAATCTTTACTTAAAAGCCCCTGAATTGGCATGTGGTCTAAAAGATTGTGATGCATCATAAGAATTGGGTATTTGCCATCAGCAAACGCTTTTTCTGCTTCTTTTACAACCCACTCTACTCTATCCTCAGTCATACCGTCACCTGTTGAACGGTTAATATCACAGCTATCTGTTGCAATAAGGCGATATTTTTCATTAAGGTCTGCTGTGTAAGATAAATTACCTTCCATTGTGCTGAGTGCTTCAGAAAAACCGAATTCATAATAAATTTCTCTGAACTCCTCAAGACTGGTTTCGCCTTCCTTTTCGCCCTTACCAGCATCATGGTTACCATTTATAACGTAAATTTGCTTTCCTGTTTCCTGTTCAAATTTTCTAAACTTTTCAACTACTTCTAAATGTTGCTGTTTAACAGCTCTGCCTTCGTTAGCAATATCACCAGGAATTAAAACAAATTCTATTTTTTCATTTTCTGCACATTGATTTAAGAATTCATCAATAATATATCTACTTTCATTTTCCATAGCAGCTCTGCGATTTGCGTAACCGAAAATCGGATCTTCTGAGAACCACTCAAGCTCTTCTTCCTGCAATTCATAATGCAAATCAGAAGCAACTGCAAAAGTAGTGTCCACTATAGACCATGCAGCACTTGCCGGCACAATACATCCAACTGCTACTATTGATAAAATAAGAACCAGCACTATTGTTTTTTTCATAATGCTTCAACCTCTCTGAAGTTTATATCATACACATTTTAATATATCAAAATTACCATTTGTTGTCAATCTGCTCCCGAAATTTTCACGTTTGTTTATTACAAAATTATTAAGATATGTTAAGAAACAGTAAACTGTATTGAAAAATCTTTACAATAATTGTAAAATCAAATTATAAAATGCAACAAAGTGTATTGAAAAATACTCATATATAATACATAACAGAAAGTCAGGTGACAAAATGTTAGAGGTTAAATCTTTAACTAAAAAATTCGGCACATTCACCGCTTTACAAGATATTTCACTCACCGTAGAGGATGGTAGTGTTTATGGGCTTGTGGGCTATAATGGTGCTGGTAAAACAACTCTTTTAAAAAATATTGCTGGTATTTACAAGCCAGAAAGTGGCGAGGTTCTTTTTGACTCAGAGCCAATTTTTGACAATGAAATTAAAAAAGAAGAAATCTTCTTTATGCCAGATGACCTTTATTTTGGTGCTTACGCTACCATGAAGAAAATGGCAGACTTTTATAACGGATATTATAAAAGATTTAATTATGATACATTTAATAAATTAACTGACGCTTTTGGGTTAGACCCTACAAAGAGAATAAATGGTTTCTCTAAAGGTATGCAACGACAAGCAGAGATGGTTTTAGCACTCTCAACTCACCCTAAGCTCTTGCTTCTTGACGAAAGCTTTGACGGAATAGACCCTCAAAAAAGAATTTTTATGAAAGGTCTTCTGAAAGAAGCTATTAAAGAGAATAATATGTCGGTTATTATTTCTTCTCATAATTTACAAGAACTTGAAAATCTTTGCGACCATATCGGCATCATAAATGGTAAAAAGATTTCTGTTACAGGAGCTGTAAGTGAACTTTCTTACGGCAAAACAAAATTCAGACTTGCATTTGCAAGACAATTTACTCTTGATGAATTCGAAAATATTGCTTGTGAAAATCTTATTAAAGATGGTCAGCTTGCACTCTTCACAGTAAACGGTAACACTGAAGAAGTAGAAAAGCAGATTGCTGAATTAAAACCTGATGTTACCGAAAAAATCAACCTTTCTCTTGAAGAAATATTTATGCAAGAGATGAAAGGAGAAGACTATGACTACAAATCAATCCTCTACTAATGTATTTTCACATACATATAAAACTGGTCTTAAAGGCTTACCTATTTTACCTGCTCTTGCAAACTTTGGTGTTCTTGCCTTTTTCGTAACATTCTTTACTGCTGCTGAAATTCTTTCAAGACAAATTCTTTATAACGACTCTGGTGACCAAATTGGCTACATTTCTGCTTCAAGTAAATATATTTCTTTCTTTTTTGGCGCAGGCGAAGAGCTTATTATGCCAACACTTGTTTTAGTAGCACTTACAGGACTTGCTATGGCTATTTGTACGTTTAACTTTATTACCTCTAAAAAACAAGTTAACGTTTACTACAGCCTTGGTATAACTAGAACAAGATTATTTTTAGGTAAATATTTAGCTGGTATAACACTTCTTACAATTTCTACATTTATCCCTTTGTTTATTACTCTTATTTTTAATCTTGCCGTTCTGGGCTTTTCTGGAATAGTTTTTAAAACGTTCTTTTTATACTTCTTAACTTTCTTGGTTGTTGCAATTTCTGCATTCACCATTACATCTACGATTTTCGCTTGTGTAGGCACAGTTTTTGAAGCAGGCGTATTCGCTTCTGTAATTCTCTTCTTACCAGATATTCTCCTCTTCGGAGTTCAGTCTGTTATGGCAAAATTCCTTTACGGTAACCCTTATGGCTTTGACTTTGTTCCTGCTAATAATGATAGCTGGGATAACTCATACGTTGCAACTCTTTCTGAACAATTCAATTTTTTAAGTCCTGTATTCTTTATGAAAAAAGAACTTTCAGAATTCACTGTAATTGAGCGAGAAGCAACAAAAGAAGGTGTAAAACAGGTTATTGAAAACCCTAACCTTACTAATATTATTCTCTGGGTTATCTTCATAGTTGCTATTGCATTTTTAGGCATTAAGCTCTATAACAAACGTAAAGCAGAAATTGCCGGATTTATAGGCACTAACAGAATTTTAAACACTTTCGTTTCACTTCTTGCAGCATTCTTTGCTTTTTCACTTGTTGTATCAGTTTCAAGCAAACTATTAGTTGGTATTATTATAGGTGCTATCAGCTTTATTTTAATTCACTTAGGTCTTGAACTTGCAGTTTTAAGAGATTTAAAGAAATTCGTTCGTGGCCTTTACAAATTACCTGTTGGACTTGTTACAGTCTCTCTCTTTGTTGTTTCTATGAACACAGGTCTTTTCGGCTTTTCTGAAAAAATTCCTGAAGAAGCAAAAATCAAAAGCGTTTCTGTAACTATTGTCGGTGAAACAACCGGCTACGGCTTATTTGGTGAGGGCGACAGATGGTACTCAGACAACAACTTCCAGTATATCCCTGCAACTAATGTGTTAACTGGCGAATTAACTTCTTCTGAAGATATAAAATCTGCTATTAAGGCACATAAACTTATAGCAAATACAGACGTTGACGAAGCTACACTCAGCAACAATATTCAATTCATATACACTTTAAAAGACGGCTCAACATTTAAACGTAATTTTGATAAGGTATCCCCAGAAGCTTACAAAGCAGTTCTTTATTTGGAAGAAAGTAATTACTTCAAGAATTCTTTAGCCACACTCTTCAAAGGAGAAATTAAATTCCCTAAACCTCAGGAAGGTATTCGACTTTCAGCAAGTGAAGAAGCTGTTTCTAATGCACAATTCTGTTTAAGAGATTCTTCTTCAACTGTCAGCATTTACTCAAGATATTTAGATTCTTATTTCTATGGTACACTTTCAGAAAAAGACAGAGCAAAGCTTTTAACAGCACTTTACAACGACCTTTCAAAGCGTTCTGTTACAGATAAATATTACCCAGATGGCTGCCCTGTTGCATTTATGAAATTTGAAGGTGACTTCTACTCAGCTTATTGGGCTACATTAGAAACAAACACTAATGAATCTGACAAAGAAACCACTAAAAAAGAAAAGCCAAAGACACACTTTGACCTTTGCGATTATTCTTCTGACCAGGTAGAGCTCTACACTTCAAGCTTTTATAATCCAAACCCGTTCTTTGTAATTACTGATGATATGACAGAAACAATTTCGCTTTTAAAGAAGCTCAAGCTTTATGACGACCTTATAAAAACACCTGACTTTGTTTCTGCTGAAATTCTTAAAGCTGACGTTTGTTACAACGGCACTTATGCTCAAGAGGGTTCTACTCAAAAGTATTTTTCAAGATATTTTATTACAACCTACACTTCAACATCTTACGTTTCACTTGATGAGCACGGCAACCCTGTTAGCGACCCATGGATTCGTTATAGCAACACTATAGACAAGATGTTTGACGGTTATATTACTAACGATATAAAAGATGTAGAAAAGCTCTTAAGATACTCTTACACAGCGTATGAACAAGATTCTCCTGACAGTGGCTATTTTGTAACCTTCTACACTTCAAATGGTGACACTTCTCTTTGCTTTATTCCAGAGAATAAGTTGCCACAGGAATTTAAAGTGAAGCTTTAAATTTAGGAACTAGAAATTAGGAATTAGGAACTAGAATTGAATAAAAATATATGCATTCTATCATATTTAGTTTACGAAAAACTATAAATGATAGAATGCATTTTATTTTATAAAACCTAATTCCTATTTCCTAATTCCTATTTCCTATCTAACTATTTTCTCTCCATCAAACACAATAACCCCATTACCGCTACCTGTTTTACCACCATTTAAAACGTGTTGTTTAAATGCACGGCGCATTGAAGTGTCATCTGCCCAATGTTTTGGTGCTTTATAGCCTGATTTCGCAAAAATTCTCCAGGCATCGTTAAATTTATCTTTAGCTTCACTTTTAACAAGCTCAAAATCGTTTATAAATTTAACTGTGTTTGAGTTTTCAGGTAAAATCTCTTTATTACCTTCATAAAGAAGCCATGAGCCACATTCAAAGATTAAAAGGCCATCTTCACGTCGTTGGTCTTTAAAAAACTCATACGCCTTTTTATAAGCGTCAAAACGAACCTCGTCGGTAAGTGGCACACCACTTGAAGGGATATGGAAACCAACTGTCTTGTCGCCTCTTTTAATTTTTATACCTGCACTTGTTGTAAATTCATCAGCACAGCCAAATGTAGAATTCTCAAACTGAAAACGACCTAATGCAAAGCGGTTAAGCTCATAAAATCCTGTATTCCAGCCACCAACAAATGTGCCATAAACCCCTTTACATTCAACACATTCTTTAAACTTATATTTTAAGTCCATAATAGTGTCCCAATAAATATCCTCGCTTATGCCCTTTTCTCTGTAAAGCTCAAGCATTTTTTCACTTGCAACAATAAGCCATACAAAAGTAAGACTATATTCTTTAACTCTATAAAGAATTGCTAACTTTTTCATATCATCACACATATCGCCAAAATCGTGTGCCTTTGGTGTCATATACTTATCAAGTGTAGCCTGAAATCTTTTTGAAAAGCCCTTGCTTTTTTCAATTCTTAAAGCAATACTTTCAAATAATTCAATTGCCTCTTTTGGAAGCTCTAATTTTTCTTCAACTAACTTAAAATGTTCATTTAAATATTTCATAACCATATCTCTCTTGCTTAAAATTTTTACATAGTATATTGTATATATTTTCAACATAAATTTCAAGTGTTTATAAAAATAAAAAACAGAGAAGTTTTAAAACTTCTCTGCCTTTTATACTTAATAAGTAAAATTATTTTGCAACTGCGTCTTTGAGAGCTTTACCAGCTTTGAATGCAGGAACTTTTGTTGCAGCGATTTTGATTGTTTCGCCTGTTCTTGGGTTACGACCTTCTTTAGCTGCTCTTTCACGAACTTCGAATGTACCGAAACCGATAAGTTGAACTTTGTCACCTTTAACGAGAGCGCCTTCGATTGCACCGAAAACTGCATCTACAGCTGCTGCTGCATCTTTCTTTGTAAGGCCTTTAGCTGCTACTGCATTTACTAAATCTGTTTTGTTCATTTTAAAATCCTCCAATTATAATAATTGATTTTATTACCAAAAGACAAAAACATAAAAGTTTTATTTCTGCCTTCAATTTGGACATATCAATCTTCTAACATTTTAACAGATTCCCAAAGTTTGTCAAGTGTTTCTATAGAAGAAGTTTTCATATCTATGTTTTTTTCTTCTGCCAAACGCTCAACCTTAGTGTATCTTCTCATAAATTTCATGGTAGCTCTCTCTAATGCACTTTCTGCATTACAGTCACAAAAACGAGCGACATTTACTACCGAGAAGAGTAAATCACCAAGTTCATCTTCAATCTTGTCTTTATTGTCAGAATTAAATACTTCTTTAAGCTCTGCTGTTTCTTCAAGCACCTTGTCAAAAGCACCTGAAGCATCTGGCCAGTCGAAGCCAGCCTTTTTTGCTTTTTTTTGAACCTTCTGAGCTTTCATAAGTGCAGGGAATGTTTTTGGAATTGCCGCCATAGCCACACTTTGGGTCTCTTGGCTCTTTGTTTGCCTTTTTATATCATCCCAATTGCTCAAAACCTCTTCTGTACTGTTAACGGTAACATCTGAGAAAACGTGCGGATGACGAATTATGAGTTTTTTGCAAATTCCGTCAGTAACATTATTAATATCAAAGTCGTTATCTTCCTTTGAAATCTGAGCATGAAATACTACTTGTAAAAGCACATCACCCAGTTCCTCTTCTAAAAGAACCTTATTTTCTGTATCAATAGCCTCTAACACTTCATAAGTTTCTTCTAAAAAATCTTCTCTGATTGATTTGTGGTCTTGCTCCATATCCCACGGACAACCACCTGGAGAACGGAGAATTTTCACAATTTCAACTAAATCGCTGAAAGTATAATTTTCTTTGAATTCAAAATCTACTGCCATTTTTTACCTTCCTGACTGGGTAGATACATTTTACCCTAAAAGTTTATATTTTTCAAGTGTTTCTGCGATTTTTTCTCCTTTTGGGAGCATTAAAATATCATCTTTTACAATTGTTTTAGAAACGAGTATACAAACTGCATAAACAACCACAGCAATTATTATTGAAATAATACAAGCAAGTGTTTCGCCGTTTAATCTGCTATCAGGAGAACCAAACACTAAATACGTGCTTATAAGCTCGTAACCACCCCAGGCTGCAACGCCACAAAGCACTGAAGAAATGAGAGGTTTTATAAAACCCTTACTCCAGTCAAGCTTAATTCCCGTTTCTTTTTTCAGAACTATATAATCATAAATAATGCAGAACAAATAGAACATTCCTGTACCGAAAACTGCACCCTTTATGTTTATTTCAGGAATACCAATCAAAACATAGTTAAGACCGATTTTAATAACACAACCTAATGCTAAAGCTTTTGCAGGTACATCGGCTCTGCCTATAGCCTGTAAAATATTTGTAAGTGGTGATGATATTGTTAAAATAACCATCATAAGACCATAAAGAGCGAGTACTGGTGCTGCAACTGCAATACCCGACTCATTTTCACTACCTTTATAAAGAAGTGTATAAATAGGCTCTGCGAGTACGAAAAAGCCAACACCTGCAGGTAACGCAAACAACATACAAATTCTGAAAATAGTGTTTATTGTATTTCCTGCAAGCTTAAAATCTTTTTTTGCCATTGCAGAAGAAATAACAGGAATTGCGCTTACACCTAACGTCATCATTATAGTAGGTATTAAATTTCTTAAATCAAGTGTAGTATCATAAGCACCATAAAGGAACGTGTGAATATTTTCTTTTGCTATCCCTGCCGAAGTTATAGAGTCACCATACATACCCATTATAACGTCGTAACCCGTTGCTACAACAGATTTAAGTCTATTCTGAATCATCGCCGCATCTATAAAGTTTGTAACGTTTAAAACAAGAGAACTTATTGCAGTAGGCACAGCTATTGCAATGATATCCTTCATTGTTGATTTTTTAGGTTGTGCCAATGGCGAATTAATAAGCATTTCGTGTGTTATGCCGTCACTGTTTTTCTTAAAGTGATGCTTTATAACAACGTAAACCGTACCCATTACAGTACCTAAGGTAACACCTAAAACCGCACCTGCAGCAGCAAGAGCATAAACAATAGCTCCATCTGCTTCGGTTTCTACCTTAAAGCCAAAAACAGAACCTGTTGCCTCAACCTGTTTTGTAGCATAATCGAGTGCAACGTACGAAATAGAAAGTCCAAAAATCAACTTCCCCAAAGACTCAAGCACCTGAGAAATTGCCGTTGGGTACATATTGTTAAGACCTTCGTAATAACCACGATAGGTACTCATAATACAACAGAAAAGCACGCAAGGAGCAATGCAGAAAACTGCATAAATAGAAAGTGGCGAAAGTGCTATTGTCGTTACGTAATAATTTGCGAACAACATTAAAAATGCCGTTCCTATTACGCCGAGACCTAAAAACAACGGGAAGGTCACTTTAAACACTTGCTTTACATCACGATATTTGCCGAGTGCCACATTCTTTGAAACTATTGCAGAAACTGCAACAGGAAGACCTGCCATAGAAATAGCATAAACCGGTGTATAAATATTGTAAGCAGATGCAAAATAGCCACGACCCAATGAACCGATAATACCGGTAAGTGGTATTTTATAAATTGCACCTATAACCTTAACGAGTGCAGTTGCCACAACTAAAACCATAGCACCATTAAGTACATTTTGTTTTTTTATAGCTTTTTCATTAGCCAATTATTTCACCGCCTCAGAATTTAACAAACTCTCTCAAAAGTGAGTTTTCAGGAATATACTTTTTATCAATACTTGGGAATCTTTCAAGATTTCTTATAAGTCTCTGAGATTCTTTATAGAATGGTGAGTCTTTCTCTACTTCCTTTAAAAGCTTAATAGCAGTATCCTTTAAAACACAAGTTTCATAAAGGTGAATTGTGTTTATTTTCACGTCTGCATTATGTCTGTATGGGAAAAGATACGTATCTTCGCCATAACGTACTGTTACCCACATTTCTAAAGTCTTTTCAACAGAGTTCCCTCTGAAATTATAATCTCTTACAAGTCTTCTCACAAAACGCATATTACGCTTATTAAGCACAATTTCTTTACCGTTATCATAAATCCTTGAAGAGACATTTATGTAAATTTTATAAAGTCTGTCACTCGGTAATTCCTTTGTAATAATAGGATTAAGAGCGTGAAGACCTTCTACAATAATAACTTCTCTGTTCTGAATTTTTATGTGATTAAACTCTTCTTTTCTTTTACCTGTTAAAAAGTCGAATTCAGGAATATCTGCTTCGCCTGTCTCTAAAATCCTTTTCATAACTTCATAAAAGAAAGGAATATCTAGTGCGTGAACAGTTTCAAAATCAGGTGTACCATCAGGGAAGCGTGGTGCATCACAATTATCCAAATAAAAATCATCAAGTGAGATAGCATAACTATTAATGCCATTCTTTTTTAACGCTTCTCTTATTTTTTTTGCAGTTGTTGTTTTACCAGCAGAGCTGGGTCCGGCAAGCATAATAATTTCTATTTTCTCATTCGCTGCCACTTGCATTGCAATATTTTCAATAATTTTATTATATCTTCCTTCGCAAAGCTCAACAAATGTAGCTGGATTTTTCGCCTTTTCAACTACGTAACCGAGATTGTTATTGATATTGGACATAGTTTTAAACCTCCCTTATAGGATATTCCTTAAAAAATGTATTTATTCTATTCTTTCTTTCAATGAGTTCATCAAAACGTGAGATATATTCAAAAGGAAATTTAAAATTGAAAATTCTTTCAATCTGACTACCTCTTGGCTCTTTCAACTTTGTAACACTACCAGCGCCAACCGATAAAACAGTCTGGCACTCACTCATCATATACACATTATAGTAACATTCTTTATTTTCTTTGCACCAGCCAACATTTTCAAGATTACCCAATGATTTGCTCTGGCGGTACATATAATACGGCTTATAGCCACACTCTGTAAGACGTGAATTTGCATACTCTACCATATCGCTGGTAATAGTTTCATCAAGCCCACCCTTTTCATCTTCGGTAACAATAGTTGATGAACGCTTTAAAGATAACGTATGAACAGTAATGTTTTCCGGATTTAATGAAAGTGCCTTTTCAACACTGTTTTTAAAGCCATCAATAGTATCCGTAGGAAGACCTGCAATTAAATCCATATTAATTACATCAAAGCCTACTTCTCTTGCTAATTTATATTTTTCAACAGTTTCCTCTGAGGTGTGCTGTCTTCCTATTTCATTTAAAACAGAATTGTTAAAGGTTTGTGGATTAATGCTTACTCTGTTAACGTTATGCTTTTTCAGAACCTCTAGCTTTTCTTTTGTTATAGTATCTGGTCTGCCAGCTTCAACTGTATATTCAATACATCTTGATAAATCAAAGTCATTTTCAATTTCAGTTAAAATTACATCTAACTGCTCGTGAGTTAATGTTGTTGGTGTGCCACCACCCCAATAAACACTTTTTAAATAAAGCTCATTTTTCTTTGAAAGCTCTGCTGTAGCCTTTAATTCTTCACAAAGCTTCTCTACATATTCTGGAATTAATTCTCTCGCTTTATCATTTGAAATTGAATGAGAAACGAAAGAACAATAACTGCATCTTGTAGGGCAATATGGAATTGAAATATAAAGACTGAAGCTATCACCATCAGCTGTTTTAATTATATGCTCCTCCATTTTTGCTACATTAAATGCAAGCTCTGCCTTATTCTTCTTTGCAAGATATTTTTGGGTGAATCGTGCTACTGCCTTTTCGCTACCTTCTTCATTAATAATACTTGCCATAAGCTTTGATGGTCTTACACCTGTAACAATACCCCAGTTTGGTTTAAAATTAAATTCACTTATGAATTGCTCTAAAACCATACCTGCTAAATAAAGCTCTGCCTGTGAGTCATTTATATTAAAATATTCTTTTTTACTCTCATATACCTTACCGCCGAATGAAAAGCTTGAGATAAGTGTTGTTTTTTCATTTTCTTCTCGCTTTTCTGTGTAAAGATAATCACCTAAAAGCTCAGCCTTTTCTTTTAAAACAAGAATTTTCTGAAACGGCAGAAACAATCTTATTACATTTTCAATTTCATAATGATAATTATGTGAAATACAAAATAATGTCATATTCTCTTTTTTCTCAAATATCTGTTTCTTACTCTTTCACTACCGATTGTAGTAGAAATATTATGACCGGTATAAACTGTGTAATCATCTGAAAGAAGCATAAGCTTCTCAACAGAATCAAGAAGTTCGTTAAGATTGCCACCCCAAAGGTCAGTTCTGCCTACCGTGAGTTTAAAAAGTGTATCACCTGAGAAAAGAAACTTTTCTTCATCACAGATATAACAAACACCACCCAATGAGTGCCCTGGTGTTTCAAGCACCCTGAATGTTCTGCTACCTATTTCTAATTGGTCATTTTCCTTTACTAAAATATCAGGTTTGAATTTTTCAAAAGAAGCACCAAAATAGTCAGCTACATTTTTATCACTGTCTTCTGTTAAAATTGCATCCTTTTCACCGATTACAATTAATGCTTCAGGATATAATTCTTTAAGCTTTTTCACCCCTGCAATATGGTCGAAGTGACCATGAGTACAGAGAATGTATTTCAAATCTTCTATCCCTGATTCTTTTATTTCAGTCAACAATTCTTCTGAAAATCCACCGGCATCCAAAACTGCACCGACTTTTGTTTCTTCATCACAAATTACATAACAATTTGCTTCTACATCACCTAAAGGTAATCTTTTAATATACATTTTCTTTTAT
>CALFTN010000036.1 GCA_937916395.1 uncultured Clostridia bacterium
GCGCCGTATGCGGTTTTGCAAATGTCGCAGACTGCCAGAGTGGTGCAGGTTGCGGTGCCGCCGGAGCAGTCACCATTTTCGGTGTGGCTGCTGTCGTTGGCGCAGGTGCGCTTATGGGTGCCGTCGCCATTGGAAACCCAGTCGCCGTAGTTGTGGGCATCCCCATCCACTTCGCCGTAGCTTTCGCCGCAGACAGAGCAGACTGCCTGTGCGATACAGGTAGCAGCCGTACCCTCGGTGTGGGTTAGAGTGATACTCTTCCATGTTACATTGCCACCCCAGCTAGGTTTGAACCACACGTTGTTTTCGAGATCGGGGTTGTATGTATCTTCTGTCTCCAACTGTCCGCAGTTGAGAACAAGGTCACAGCCGTCGACATATTCTCCAACACGATGAAAAACAACGGTATCATTTTGGTTTATAGAAGTAACTACCGAGCCAAACATCATTCTTCCCAAATAGAGGCAATCAACAAAGGCACCGTTGCCTACGGTTGTTAATTTTGGTAGAGTGATGCTGTTAAGGGCATATACTTGATAAAACTCTTTATCAACGATTTTCGTAACGTCAGGAAGAATCAAATCTATCTTGCCGTTATATTGATTGTCCTCGCTGTAAATACCATTACCAGACAAGCGATAAATTGCTTCGGACACAGCGGGCATAACGATACCACTGACTTCAATCACTGCAGGATTGCCACCCGTTACGATAATCGTGGTGATTCCGCTATCCACATAACCTTTGATGGCTTCCAGCAAGGCATTGATATCTTCCTCGGTAGCTGTGGTTTTGCCGCCCAAGGTGCCGTCGATGGTTACGGTGCCTGATTCGGTATCAACCACGGCATAAGGATACGTGGTATCCGCCGCAAATACACTCAGCGCCGATGCCGCCGAAGCAGTAATTGTTACAGGGGCACTAAAGCAAATGCCGACTGCAAGAATTAATGCTAAAAATAAACATAACATTCTTTTCATAAAAATTTACTCCTTTTTATTTGCAAATTTCTTTGCACAATTTTACGAGTCTATCATACGCCTAAAAACCGCAAAAATCAATGTTTTAAAAGAAAAAAATGGGTGTTTTAAAAATTTTTAAACATCTTACAAATCCCAAAGCTTCTGGCGATTTGTTGAAGAACAGACTGCACAAAAATTTTCTTTGTTTGCGTATAAGATTTTCATATCTTCAGTTGTAGACTGTTTTAAAATTCAAGTTTAAATAAAGGACAAAATCGTGTTTAAAAGCGATTTACATAGCAAGGCTGTGGGTACAAATCCCGTCATCTCGACGAAAATGCAGTTGAAAACGAAATGTTTTTGACTGCATTTCTTTTATCTAACTCACATTTTATTACAATGAATTTTGTAAACTTTATCCTAATTCTTTAGGTTGTTATGATATATACAAATCAAATGAAGTTAAGCCCAAAATCACAGCATGAATCTCAAGGTGCAGAGAAATCTGATCCTTTGGTACTATATAAGCATAACTTGAGTATAAAATATTTCATGGTCTATACCTATCTTGAAGGTTTCGTATTTTTATGTTATTCTAATAAAAATAAAAAAGAGGCGAGAATTATGCTTAAAATTTCTGGCAGATAATGTCAGCTGATATTCCTGTAGCAGTAGAAATTGAAAATAGAATTGTAAACTCTATTTACATTAAGAAGGAGGAATACTTTATGACAAACAAAGTTTATTCAATTGAAGAAATAAAAAACATAGTACAGCCTATAGCTAAAGAGTATGGAGTTCAAAGAGTATTTCTCTTTGGTTCTTATGCTCGTGGCGAAGCTACACCTTTAAGCGACTTAGATTTCAGAGTAGACAAAGGAAATTTAAAAGGTTTGTTTGCTCTTGGTGGATTATATAGCGATTTAAAAGAATGTTTCGGTAAAGAATTAGATTTACTTACAACAGACAGTCTTGAACCAAAATTTTTAAAGCAAATAGGAAATGAGGAGATTCTAATATATGAATCATTCCATCATTAGATTTTTTATTACAACTTAAACTTGATGAAGAAGAGTAGACGTCTCGGTCTACTCTTTTTCTTTGTTTTATGCGTTAAAAATTTTTTCACTATTAAAACTTTACATAGACATTTCCATTTCCATTTCTTTTTCTCTCTGCAATTGTTCTCGAAGTTCACTTATTTCAGCTTTAACTTCAATTATCATCTCTGCAAGCTTTTCTTCACATTCTTCTCTGGTATGTGCATATATGTTTCGTGATATTCTTTTTCCATTCGGTAATCTTGGAGAATATCTGCCTTCATATAAGTTGTCATTAATCTTACTTATACAACCTGTTCCCATCTTTCTGTATTTGCCTGTTTTCGGTTCAAACTTCGCATTTTGTTCCTTAATGGTATCGTTTCTTTCCTTTTGTTCCAAGTTGTCTGTAATCGCCTCATTCTTGCCAATTTTTTGTTCAATTTTTGTTGCAGCTTTCTTTTTCATTTCTTGAGTAGAATGCAAGTAAACATCGAGTGTTGTTTTGGAAGTTACATGACCAATCATATTTGACAGAGTTTTTATATCCATACCATTAGCTAATGCAGTAGTAGCAAAAGTATGTCGCAAATCATGAAATCTAACTTTCTTACACTCAGCTCGTTCAAGGATTTTCTGGGTTTTCTTATAAACACTATGCGGATCTCTTGGATACCCCTTTTTTATTGGTGATGGGAACATCCAAATTGAATCGACAGTCTCCTTATATTTTCTCAATACTTCCACTACACTTCTTGGAAGTATTATTGTTCGTATAGAACTTTCTGTTTTAGGTTCAGATATAATTAATACACCTTTAACAGAATATACTTGTCTTTGAATTTTCAATTCACAAGTATCAAAATTCAAATCAGGCCATTGTAAACCTAACAACTCACCACGTCGCATACCAGTTGTTAAAGCTAATAATAGCAATTCAAACAAATCATCGTATTTTGCTTGTATAAGAACTCGTTGCATTTCTTCTGGTATAAGAGTTTGCATCTCCTTTGCTTTTTTCGGTGGTGGTTTACAACCATCTGTTGGATTTTTAACTAACATGTTAAGTTCAACTGCTTTTTCTAATGCTGCACGACATATAAAATGCATTGCCCTTACTGTAGAATCTGCCAACCCTTTTCCTAAAACATCCTCATATTGAAGTCTTCCGTGCAATTTCATATCTGAATAAAACGACTGAAAATCTGATTGAGAAAGTTCTTTCAAGGGAATATAACCAATAGAGGGTATTATATGATTATATATCTCATTTTCCATTTTTGCTCTTGTAGATTCTTTAACTGTAAGTTTATGATAGTTTATATACCAGAAGTCTAACCAACTACCAAATGTCATATCTACATCTATTTTATTATTATTTACAACATGAATTTCTTCTTGTGCCTTTTTTAACTTTTCAAGACATTCTGTTTTAGTTTGAGCAAGTACACTTTTTGTTTTTGGTTTCCCATCTACACTATACTCAACAATTAGACGACCTTCCCAACGACCATCACTTCGTTTCCGGACTGTACCAGAGCCATATTTTCTTTTTTTCTTCATAAATTCAATTCTCCTAATCCAATTACATCTTCAAGTATGTTTTCAACTATTTCAGATGCTTTCTTCTGCATGTCTGTTGTAACATGAGTGTAGGTATCCAATGTAAAACTTGCATTTGTGTGCCCAAGAATATTTGATAATGTTTTTGCATCGACTCCACTTGAGAGTGCATGAGTAGCAAATGTGTGCCTTAAATCATGAAATCGTATATCTGGTAAATTTGCTTTTTTTAATATTGCTTTTAATCTATGATAGGCTATGTGAGGTCTAACTGGTTCTTTTGGGACATACGGATTTTCGAATATCCATTCACATGTAGCTGTTTTCTTTTTCTCTAACAATAACTCATATGTACTTTCTGGCAAGTACAATTTACGAGTACCAGACAATGTTTTAGTATCATTAATTATCAAGCAACCATTTATATATGAAATAGTTCTGTTTATGTTTAAACATTTCTCATCTTCATCAAAGTCACTCCATTTTAAACCACATATTTCACCACGCCTTAAACCTGTTGTTAGTTCTGTATAGAAAAAATCATGCCAAGCGATATCGTCATTTATTGCTTCCATAAAAATATCAAGTTGCTCATCATTAAGAACTTTCATTTCAGTTTTCACTTTCTTAGGTGGAGTAGCACCAAGTATAGGATTTTTTGCAATAACATGTTCATTTAGGGCATCATCCATAACCTTGTGCAATAACGCATGGAGTTTTCGAATTGTTGTATTTCCTAAACCATTTCCGTACAATTCTTTATTCCTAACTCTACCATTAGTACTTAATGTCGTATATAATCTTTGGATATCATTCGAAGTGATAAATGATATAGTTTTGTCACCAAGATAAGGTCTAACATAATTTTCTAATTCTTTTTTGTAACCCATCAATGTCGTTTCTCTTATAGTTGGTTTAGCATACTTCTCATACCATATATCAAACCACTCACCAAGTGTCATATTACTATCTGAAGTTAGTTCCACACCTTCGTACTCAACAAATTTCCTATGCATTTTTTCAGTGAGTTCTTTTTGAGTTTTGGCATATATATAACGAAAGATGGGAGAGTCATCATCCTTGTGTCCAACAACAATACGACCTTCCCATCTTCCATCTTTTTTTCTTATCATACCTTCACCTTTGGATCTTCTCGTTGCCATTTTTCACACTCCTTACATTTAAGTTTAAACAACAAATACCACAACAAATGATTAATATCCAGAACTATTTTTATTCTGCTGTTTGTTGTGAATTAGAATTATTTTTTTCTTTTATATTTTTTCGTCTTTCAAGTTCTTCAACTTCCTTTTGACAAGCTTCTGCTGACACCTCTGTTTTGATTGGAATTTTATTTACTAAACTTTCTGTTTGTGCTTTATCGGATTGACTATGAATCATAGTAGTTTGCATTTTTTTAATTTTGTTTTCAATTTTTTCTTTGCTTGTATAATGAACTTCACGAGCACCATTATCTTCAACTTTATACTCTGGAGCATTAAATTTTATTCCCCATTCAAAGAACAGTTTTAGTTTTGAAATAAAAGGATGAGTACCTGTTTTCATAACTATAAAATTACCTTTCTTCATCGATTTCAATTCATCAGCTGTCATCAATGGTCTTTCTATCATCTGCAAACTTTGTGAAGGGTCATTTTTACTTTTTGAAACTGAACCAGACATTACGGTTCTTGAACCTAATGATTTAGAAATAATTTCAGCAGTATCTGAAGTAGGAGCAAATCCACCAGCAATTGTTATCTGACAGTTATCTTGAATGATAGCCGCACCTTCCTTGCCATAGTTCTTCTCCAATTGCTGAAATGATTGTATGATACTTACTAAAGATAATTTTCTTGAACGAGAAGCCGAGTACATCATTTCTGCTGAACTGATTGCCGGTAATGTACCAAACTCATCCATATAAAACATTACTCTGTTTTTCAATGCACCACCACGTTCATCAGCAACCATAAGTATTTCTCTATAGAATTGTTGAAGTAAAAGCGATACCATAAAGTATGTTGCTGGATTTTCTTCTGGTAAGACAATGAATATTGCACACTTTTCAGAACAGAATTTTTCTGCATCAATAGCAGTATCAAAACATAATATCTGTTCTAATTCCGAATCAAGAAACGAATTGAGTCTGGACATTGCTGTTGACATAACAGATTGCATTGCTTGTTCACTTGTATTCAAAGCTGCACCAGCAAACCATCTTGTCTTATGATTCGGTGGCAACATTTCCATTATTTTATGGAACTGATTTTTACCTTTACCAGCAGTTTTATCTGGTGCAAGGAGGTCTTGGATAAGTTTAAATACAGATACAATATGTCTTTCATTAGGTTCTCCGAATTCTGCAACTAATAATATTGTTGATGTAAGAAGACCTTCAGCTGCATCATAGAAGAAAGCGTTTTGACCATAGGATGCTGAATCACCCTCGCTGAATATAATAGTTTTCCCGATAATCTTTGCATACTTTTCAGCCTTTGCTTTGTATGAAAGGTTATCGGGATGTGCTTTATATAAGTCCATATATTTATTTACAAGATGCAACAAATTATTACCATCCGACTTTGTCGGATTACGAAGGTCGATTACAGAAACATCATATCCATAAAAGAGTTTTGCTATATTACCATAGTTTCTATACAAGTCACCTTTAGTATCCGTAGTTAAAAATGACATTCCTGATGCACATGCATATTCAAGATTAGGGTATAACCAATAAGCGGTCTTACCACAACCAGCTGCACCAATCATCATCGTATGAACGTCATCTGTTGCAACCATAGCGTATTGTCTTTTGAAAACTTTTTCGCAACCAACAATAACACCTTGTGGAATATCTGGATGAGATTGTTTTTCTCTCCACTTGTCTGGTGTATATTTAACTTTTTTATACACCTGATTCTTTTCAGCCTTTGACAAAAATCTTGCAGTACCATGCTGACCGTCACCAACTGTTTTACTTTTAATATTATTTAGGTTATAAATATGTGACAGTACGGTTATGCCACCTATTAAAATAAACATGATTGCAAAGACAACAATTAACACAATTGTTCCATCTGACATACATCCATCTCCTCATTAGCATTTAATAAATCTTCATTCCAATCTTTTTCATTTGGAACTAATCTTTCTGCAATATAATTTAATTCCTTCAGTTTAGGAATGATTCTATCACTTGCAAGGTGACCTGCTTTATCATTATCAAAACAAATATAAACCTTTTTTATATTCGGATTATCTGTTAAAGTTTGAAACAAAACCCTGTCAGATACTGAACAAGCTGAAGCGTAATTGTTTTTCTTCCAATCATTTTTATTCATACTAATAAATGAAAGCATATCAATCGGCGCTTCAAATAAATATAGTTTATCGTTGCTACCATTCCAATGAAAACTATAATTGTTATCACTTTGTTCAATGTTATTCTTAAATGAATTACCAGGATATGTACCTCTCTGATGAATATGTTTTATGTTATTCTCATTGTCATACCCAATAAACAAAGCATTATGAAAATCCTTTGACTCTTTAATCATTCCTTGCTTTGCAAACTCATTTACAATTTCTGAATCAATTCCTCTTGTTTTAATCAAATATCCATACACTCTTTTCATTGTTGAACTGAATTGTGGAATTTGAAATTCACTTTTCGTTTTAGGTTTTTTAACTTTTTCACAGACATTTATCTTTTCAGACAACAAAAATTCAAGTGCTTCAATATAATTTTTATCATAGAATTCTTTTAAGAAGTCAATTACATCTCCACCTTTTTGTTGATAATGGTTGAACCAAACATTGTTATGTAATGTGACAAGTCCTTGTGGACTTTCCCAGATATATTCTTTACCACAAGGTGAAACTGTTTCTCCTAATCTCAATAAAACATCTGCCACATTTGAACTTCGAGCCAACTCTTTTTGCTCTTTTGTGTATTTGATATAAATAAAACTCACTTCCTTTCCCGATACTTAGCCCATCTTCTGACCCTGAGCTTTTTTCTTTTCGATTGTTTTTTCATGCAACTTACTCTCAATGACATCTTGATTTTCATAATCTAAATCCATACTATTACCAAATATTTGAGCAATGTGTGTGATTAAATTGAATGTAAGTTGAGCAGTGCTTTGATTAGAATAATAATTGTTCTGCTTTTTGGAATTCTTATTTATTGATTGGTAACTACCATTTTCAATTTTTTTAGCTGGTTCATCATTCGATTCATCTGATAAGTTCAACTTTAAAGTTTCACGAATAACAACATTTTTTACACTTTTAAATTCATTATTTGCTGATAAAGGTAATCGATTGGGCATCTTATCACGATAGATTTGCATCGTTAATTCTTTTTGGTCATACCACAAATCATACAAATTTTTTATTTCATCCAATTTACTTAGCTCATCTACTATCCCATTAACTAAATTCTTTGCTCTCTCTGGTAGGTAACCATAAACCTTTTTTCCCGAACAATTCATAAGTTCTTTATGCAATTCAAAAATTAAAGCTTCTATATTAGTGTTCTTATACCCACCATTTTCTAATTGAGTTATAAGAGAATTCATTTCATCTTGAGCACTTTTTTTCAAGTCATATCGTTTCTCATCTTTTCTAACATAGATGTTATGAAGCTCACTTGAAAAAATATCTTGTGCAAGGGTTCGTTTGAGTTTATCTAATTGCTTTTGTGAAGTATATGGTTGATCATCACCAGTTGCAAATGCAACTAAATGAATATGCGGATGATTTTCTTCATTATGAAACGCCGCATACCATTTCAAATCCTTACTATCTATGCTCATAGATAAAGCGATATCAACATGATGTTTTACTAAAAATTCTTGCCATTTTTTTGCATTATTAAATCCAACAGCTTCAGCATCTTCTCTTTTCAATGAGATGATATTAGTAAAAACCAAACCTTTATGAGATTCAATTTCATCAAGTGCTTCATCAAGATTTTCAACAACACCTTTGCTCGAAAACAATCCATGTGTACCTTGCTTTTCAGCTTTTGGTCGTGTAGCTATGTAATTGACATATATTTTTTTATCATTACTTCTTTCAACTACATTATCAAAAGCAAAATTAATAAAATCATTCGCTGAACCTTTAGTCATATCATTTAAATAATTCTTGTATTCATTACTCAATTTGAGTTCTGAAAAATCATTTATTAAATTTTTTATCAATTGTTTTTGGCGAGAAGAAACATTTTCTCCTCGCCATTTATCATTTATTTTTTCGACACCTTCTCGTGTTGCAATGTATTTTAAGTATCTTTTATTTTGTTTTGCTTTCGAGAAGTATCTCCATTTCAAAATTAGTTTTGCCATAATTATTTCTGTGAATTCTGAAACTCAAGAATATTTTTAAATGAAAATCCACCATAAGTACTTCTGACTTCTTTCATAACCGAATCATGAACTTCATTTATATTTTCTTCTGTCACATTATTAAGAGCACAATACACGTGAAGAAACATTGCAAGCTCAACAGCAATTTTGAAAATCATATTACACATCTTATCTTCAAAATCACCAAAATACGATTTAAATAAATCATTAACAGTTTCTGGTAAATACATACCTTTTTCATTTGAAGATAAATAACCGGAGTAAAAGCGAATCGCTTTTTCTATAAACATTGAATGTGTCTTTAAGCCTAACTCTGCCTTGTGCTTTTTCATTAATTTTACTGTGTCTGGACTTAACCACAAATGAAAATCCACCTTATTACTTTTTGTCATTTAAAACACCTCGTTTTTTTACTTACAGTCTAATTTTTTCCTTTAATTATCGCCATTTAATCGGTTTAATGGTCATTTGCAGTCAGTATAGAAAATTCAATAGTGATACCTATCAAATTTGTCAAACCTCTTGAAACAGGTGGCACCGCCGCCTGATGTAAAATGAAAAGGTGCTGTCAACAGCACCTTTTCTTATTCCTGCCTATAAATCCGTTGCAGAAATCGCTTTTAAACGCTCATATTCTAACAACCTTTGTTTGAGCAAAGCTTCTTTTTGATTCTTTTCTATTATCCTCATTTGCCTTTCGTTATAGCTATTAACAGCTTCTTGAATTGGCAGAATTGTATATTCTAAATTACCATTGTATTTTCTACCACCATTCCAATACACCTCAGTTGGCTCAACATCTATTAGTCCCTTGCCACATAACATATCGACATATTTTTTTACTGTCGGTCTGCTCATTTTCAACGCATTTCCAATAGTTCTAAAACTTGGATGGCATTTATTGGTAGTTCTCTTTTCAGAATACATTAGGTAAATATACAGAGCGATTTCATCAGCAGTTAAATCCAAATTAAAAATACAATTAGGAACTGGGAAGAAATTTTTGATTCCACTTATATACAAATCTTAATCTCCTTTTCCTAATGTTTTTTTGTCTATCCATTCAAAGAATTTATCTCTTGGTGAAAGCAATTTTCCACCTATCCTTAAGACAGGGAAATCTTTTTGTTGCATCAATGCATATGCACCAGAAAGAGATAAACCTAAAATATCTTTTATCAGAGATGCATTAAGCATTAATGGTAATTCATCTTTATTGTTTACTTTAGGTACATTCAATTTTCTTCCCTCACTTTTCTGATTTATCTTTCGCAACAATATTTGCTTCAAGATATTCTCTCACTTGAGATGGAACTACTTTTTTATACAAGTTATCAATTGTTTCTTGCAACTTATTTTCCAATGACATATTTTCTCTCTGCAAACAAAAAAATCTTAACGCTTTAAGTTTTTCTTCATCATAAGGAATAGAAAAAGATATATTTTTCATTTTAATTCCACCTTTCTTACATTGTCTGCTCATATTGAACATCATATTCTAAAAATTCACCAATTAAATTTTCTACTTCTTTTGGCATTGAATTAAAATCCACATGAATATCATCTGCTATTTTAACTGTATACCAATAGTCATATGGTACAATTTGACTTTTCACATAATTCTTCTGTTCTTCCGATAGACCAGTAAAGTCATCTTCAATAATTCCAAATGATGAAAAATAAGTAGAACCCCAATGTTCACCAGAAGATTCAACGTCAAGCATTACGAGTCCTAAATGTAATTGATGTGTTTTTCTTGAATATATAACTGCTGGTACTTCAACCAAACTAAAATTATCACTCGTTAAAGGTTCTTTACCATAAACAGATTCAAATATTTCAGTCATTGATTTAAGAACCTCTTTAGCATAATCATTTTTAGTTATGCTATTAACAGATGAATAGAGTTTGTTAAAACCAACAGTTTTAAGATACTTGTTAAGTTTATCTATGTATCTTTCATACATTTCATTTTCGTTTTTCATATTGGTACTCCTATATTAAAAACTCATTATTATTTCTTCTGTTTCATCTTGCGATTCTATTCCCATATTATCCTCACACCAAGCCATCACAGAAGTTATGCCAGTAATCGCAGTATCCATACTCTGAGTGAGACACGCATTTAATCTTTTTAACTCCATCTGCGCAGAAAAAGAAATATCACTTTGATTATTCAAACATTTTAAAACAGTATTTATCTTAGATGCAAGTTCAATGCTATCATCCAATATTTCATCAAGAGTAATTGTTCTTGTTTCAGCGTTAGCACTACGAGAAAACATCATACCTTTATCATTAGGGTCAGTTCTTATTTCGTAAACACCATGAGATACTCTCTTAAGAAGACCATCATTTTTCACAACCTGATCTCGAAGGAACATTTCAAAATCTTTTCGGCTTATATTTGCAGATTCATTTTTATCAATATACGCTTGATAAATAACCCCTGCACGATATTGAGTATTTTCTTGCAAATAGTCATCAAGGAATTTTCGTAAGGTTTGCCACTTTGATTCATTGTTTTTTATCATTATTCCATCTCCTGAACATTTTCAATTTCTTCTGCTGCTTCAATCCAATCATCGTATGAGTACTCACAATTGTTTTGTTGTGCTTCACTTACTTTGGTACTTATAAACTTCGTATTATCAAGACAGCAGTTTTGAAAAACTGTATTGTGAACTCCACAACTTTTAAACTCAACATCTTTTAATAATACATGACAGAATGTTGAACACCATAAATTTGAATTCTTTATTCTTGTATTTTTAATTATTGTTTCATCACAATACATTCTTTGCATCTGACAGTTAATAAAGTCACTATCATTAATTTCTGCAAAGCATAATTCGGTTTCCCAAAAATTACATTTACTGAACTTAGCACCACCTAAATTTGCACTGTTCAAGTTGGCATTAGAAAAATCGTAATCTTTAATATGGTATCCATTAAAGTTTGCCTGTTCTCCACCATATTCACCATGTATCCAAAGAATATGTCTTGCTAACATGATATCTATTTCATCCTTATCAAGTCTTTTATAAACATTATCATCTGATTGCTTAATAAAGTCCTGACTAATATCTATAGTCAACAATTCTTCATCTAAATCTATACACCCAACTTCACGACGTTCTTCTAACATTTTTATAAACAAATCAATATCAAGATATTTTGGTTCATAGATAGATTTAACTTCTGATAAATCTATTACATAGCGACCTTCTTCCTGAGCATTTATCATGTCAGCAATGAACTCTTTTCTTAATCTCAACATATCTTTCTGTTGCTCAGTAAGTACATAGGATTCATCAGCTCTTAGTATTGTTCTTGCTTTAGGTAAGAAAGAGAAATTTTTAGCATAAGCTGTTCCTTGAGAGTTTATAATCATACCTTCATCGTAACCTGATTTAAGAAACAATACACATCTGTTTATGTTGTTCTCTTTATCAGTTTTCATAAGCTCTGCTTCATTTCTTATAAATTCAAAATCTTTCATCGTATGTGTTTTGAGATTATCGAAATCATCTGCTGAAATTTCAACGACCTTTTCAATAGTACAAGGTTGTGTATGAAGTTTCATTTCATTTCGTTCAAATGGTATTTGTAAAAACATGTTATTGTACCTCCATTTCACTTTCATCTATCTGACATATATTTTTAAGTTCTTCAACAATATCATCATCCAGACAACCGTAGTAATCATTAGGACGAGTCAATCCTTTTTCTAAATACAATGTTTTCAGATCTTCTTCTACACTTTGTAATTCACTATGCTCATATGGTTTTAAATACATCCATTTGTTATCTTGAGTAAAGACATAGATGTAATCTGCATCTCCATATTCGTCGGTAAGTTCTTTGTATGAAAGTATTATAGCTTCTGTATTTTTTTCTCCACGCTCTCGACCATAAGCAACAACCACATCTTCCTGTCGCTCATTATAATCAAACCCATGTATCATAGTCGGGTCCGGATATAAGTTTTTTGCAAGACATGAAATATTACCAAGTTCAAGTAATTCATTAATAATTTCTGGGGTATTATAATAATCTAAAAGCAATGCTCCATTGTGTGATAAATAACCATCAAAGTGACAATAAATAGTTTTATATTTATCATCCTCAAGCTGCATCGCTATTAAGCTTCTTGTACTCATTTTTTACCTCTTTTCTATTTTTCTTCTGTTGGTTCTTCCGCCACATATTCGATATACGGAATTTTCAACCAATGTGTCCAATTGTTATATGACAAAGGTGTTTTAATAACACCTTTCTTTGTACTGTATGCTTGAATGACATAACCGTCACCAACATAAATGCCAATGTGTCCGTCATGCCAAACTGCAATACCGGGTATTTCTGGAAGTGTATCGATTGTTCCTTTTTCGGTTGCACTATTAAACATTCCATTTGCACCAAGGTCAGGCATCCCATTAGTAGCATAGTTTATCTGACCTGTTTCTGCATTAAGCCAACTGTAGCCTTTTATAAGACCAACACAGTCAGCAGTTCTTCCACCAAGCCAATTTGCTCTAATAAAATCTCTGTTCGCTCCAACCTCTATTGGATATTGTTCTGTTTTGTAGTCTAATATAGAGTTTGACAAAATTGTTCCAAAAGTTCCGTACACATAACCCCAACCATTTGCAAGTGCATCTTCTGCCCATATGCAAAGGTCTATATTATTTTTCTTTGTTGGGTCTGTATAACCCGCTGTATTAATGTATGTCGATTGAATACTATTAGCTAATTTTTTGAACTCGTCATAACTTATATCACAACCAAATGTATCGTTTATGCTCTCTACCAGATCTTTATCATCTTCCGAATTTTCAAAACAATAAACCAATGAACTTGTGAAGTCACTTTCATCAGAAAATTCAAAAAGCCCAAGTGCGCATAACACTTGAGCTTCTCTGTAATTTCCTTTTAAGTCTGCATCATCCAATGCATCTTCAATTTCTTCCATTGTATCATTCATCTTTTGAAATTCTTCTATAAGTTCATCATTAATAGATTCTTCATAGATTTCCAATAGTCTGTCGGTATCCACTTGCAGTTCACCAGTCAAAACAGTATAAATCGCAAGTAACGGAGTAAAGAATGCGAACAACAAAACAAGAACCCATATTAGTATTTTCTTTAATACTTTTGGATTCGAAACAATTGATATTGCTATTTTCTTTAAAGCTGCACCAACTGCCGCACTCATTATCTACCACCTGATTTTCCAAATAACTTTGATTTGTAATCTGGTGCAATAACTTGAAGGAGATATCTTTCATTACCACAACGATAAAGACATGTTCCACGTTCTGGATATCTTATCAATTCAAATTCGCTCGGTTCAATTTGAAGAGCTTCCATATATTCATTCGGATTGATTGAACCAGGGTTGAATAAAAACTGATGAGTAGGAATACTGAACATGGGTTTGGTAAACTCTCTGATTGATGGTATTAAGAAATCTTCTATGTTCTGACTTGCAAGGATAATTGCTGAGTCTTTTTTTCTAACTCGCTTCATCGCATTTCGAATGTATTCAATAGCAGTCATATTAGTCAAGAAGAGATAAAGCTCATCGATTGATGCAACCGTATTGCCAACACCTAAAAGTTGATTACTCATATATGAAAGAATATTGAAGAGCATAGCATCTTTTAATCTCTTGTTTGTATCCAAGAGACCTTTAACACCAAAGCAAACAAAGGCATCATCAGTAATGTTACTGTAGCCATTAAAATATTTACTTTCTGCACCTACGCACATTGAGTTGATACCAAGACATATTTCCTGAAGTGTTTCTTCTGTGTATAACTGCTTTTCTTCTTTGTTGTAATTTTTAAACTCCGAGTCGCAAAGGTTATATAAGTCAATCATAATCGGATAATCAGTTGGTTTGAGTTTTGAAAAGTCTGTTGTATCTGTGATTCCGAATTTACCATATAACTTTTCAAGTAAGATTTCGAGTGTGTCAATGTGTGCATCAGAAAAATCTTTGTAACTTCTGAAAAAGTCTTTCAAGAAAGCAATGTGTTGACTGAGCCTTGTAACTCGTTTTGAAGTATCGGTTCTTTCTTCATCAAAGTCATCATCACCATATGACCACTCTTTTGGTTCAAGGGGATTTATAATGTGTTCGCCCGACATAAAGTCAATATAACATCCACCGAGAGCTTCTGTCAGTTCTTCGTATTCTGATTCTGGGTCAAGGCAAATAACTCTTTTACCTGATTCTCTTATGTTAGTAAGAATGAGTTTCAAAAGATAACTTTTTCCCTGCCCTGAGTTACCAAGAATAAGTGTATTTGCTGTAGTCTTATCTTCAGCTCTACGGTCAAAATCTACAAGGATATTTGTTCCATATTTATCACGACCAATATAAATCCCTTGAGGGTCAGTCTTACCAGAGAAGTTAAACGGATAGAGATTCGCAACACTTGATACTGGAAGCACTCTTTCAAACTGTGTACCGAACATGTTTGAACCAATCGGCATAACTGAAAGGAAACCTTCTTTTTGTCTTAATGTTAACCTGTCAACCATAATCTTTGAACGTGTAAGTTCCATTGAGATGTCACTCTGAAGTTCTTTTAATAATTCCTGAGTCTTTGCTTTAAGTTCAATGTACACAGAACAATGAAGAAGAATTTCTTTATTCTTTCTCATGTTGGCAAGAAGGTCTACCACATCTTGTAAGTTTCCTTCGGCTTCAACTGTTTCATTTACATCATTACCAGTTGATTTGAGTTTGTTTCTTCTTGTTGCATTCTGAATTATTTTTCTTTGCTCTACATGGTCAACTAAACGATGATACACACGAAGCGTTACACCATTTCTATCTGCAAGTTGAGCAAGGATAGCTTGTTCTTCAGTTGTTGGTGGATATTCTCTAATTGCCCATACAGAGCGATAACTGTCACCAACTATATAATGGTCAGAAAAAAATTTGATTGTACTCGGTAGAATACAATCAAAAAAATCTTTCGTTCTTATTTCTTCTTGTTGTTCCTCTGTGAGTACAACATCTTTTTTAGCCTTTTTCATTCAAGAGCTCCTCTCTATCAAAATCTTTAAATCCGTCACCAAGTTCAACATATTGCTGTCCATCGAAATCTGGAAGGTGTTCACCATTAAATGAGGTATCAAAATACAGAGCCATAAATCTCTTTATATCTTCCTTACTCATTCTCTGAACTTCGAATCCTTGTTCCGAGATTACTTTTTTAATACTGTTCAAAGTATTAAAAACTTGTTCTGGTTTTGCATTCTTACATCTACCAATCAACATAAACTGTCTTGCAGTTGCCATTTCAGTTTGTATCTTATCAAGGAATGCAATGTCTTTTTCAATTATTCTTCGTACCTTGTTTGTTTCTTCTTGATTTTTTCTTTCCTGAAGGTATCGTTTATTATCGTCAAAGCATTCACTTGCATCGGCGCATACAATTTCGATATCCGGAATTGATGATAAAACCATCATCAAGTGGTATATTTTCGTTTCAATACTTGCCTTTGATAAAACTGAAATATTTGTAGGTACAATATTGAAAAATAAAAGCTCTCCGTTTTTAGTGGAGAGCCCATAGTTTGTAAATGTTTTAATTCCCATAAGTTCTTGAACTGAACTCTCTTTTCTTTTGATTCTCATTGGAATCACCTCCATTCAAAGTATTGTTGTGTGGTTATTAAATATCGTCCAGCATATTTTATAAAGTCTAATATGGTTATTTCATCAACTCTTATTGTTAAGAATGAATATCCCAATGTTAATGCAAATGGTATTACAAAAGAAAACTTAACTAATATAAATATCGAAAGTAAACCTGATATTGCTATGATGCAAAAATCTTTTAAACTCCATAACCATATATTTGCTGTTGCTTTTAAATTTTGTGGATAAATATATGTTTTCATTTCACACCTCGCTATCTTGCTCTAATAATAGTTTTACCTACATTGGTAATGGATGAAGTTGCATACACAACACTTGTTAAATCTTGTATTCTAAAAGATGAGTCTAACCCAAATTGCTCTGCAACTTTTGGAACTTCACCAGCTGCTAACATTATGCCTATACCTAAAAGAACACTTGTTGGAAATGTTAATAGACCTAAATATAGCATAGTTGTTTGCATGAAAGCTGTTAAACATAAACCAGCTATATGTTTGACCCATTGAATAAAACCTTCCATATATCCTCTTGGTACTGAAAACATATACAAAGAACCAACACTAATCTGTACCAACAGAACTCCACCACGTTTAATGTTTTGAAAGAAAATTTTAATCACACAATATGCAAAAGCAATTAAACAGCATAAACTCAAAAGACTTGCATCAACAGACGCATCAAAAATGTTTTTTAAAATATCAATACATAAATCACCAATATTTTTACGAGCATTTGCACCTACAATTGTTGCTAAATCGTGGGAGAAAGTGTTTTGTAATGAAATGCAAAGCTTGTATAATTCGACTGGCACTACACCAATTAATGAACATGCAAAGAAACCTTTTAAAATATTAAGAGATGTATTTTTTATATTTGCTCTACCTGACTGATATTCAATTGCAACATCGAATATTGCTACAATCGTTCCAGCAATAAATAATGCCCAACCAAAATATGCGAATAATTGAATAGTTGCTTTAACCCAATTCAATTCAAAAATTTCTGCACCCATAATACTGATGTATGAAAAGAAATCAGCCACTGCTCCATAAATCATTTCATATATCCATTGCAAAAATGCACCGAATATACTTTTGGCAATTGCTTCACCCATAGAAGTTACTGTCTGTGAAACTGTATCTCCTATAGCGACTACTATATCTGCTACCCAATCAAAAATATGTATCACCTCCAAAAACAATACATCAATTTCTCTTGACTTGTTTTAGTTAGTATTTTGTTTTTATAAATCTAACTTTCTTATCTGATTTATCTTTAATTAACTTGTAATCTTCAACCAGCTTCTTTTCTTTACCAACCAATACTACGACATTAGATTTTTCCACCATGTATTTGTTTTTTTCGAATACATGTCTATTGGTTCGTTTTTTATCAATAACATCATAAGTATCAGCATTTTTTATTATTTTAGCAAATCTTTCAGAATATATTTTATTTTTTCTTGTTGTACGCCATTCAAAAGGAAGCACAACATGAATTTTTATGTGTGGATAAAGCTCTTTATATTCCAACAAAAATTCACCAATATAAAATTCGGTGAGTAATTCCACGCCAATATAAAAATCTGTAACATCACAATCCTCGATTAAGTATCTTATCTCTCTTACTAAATCTATAAGAGTCTGTCCATATTTTATATTCCTTTCGTAATAATTAAATGAATGGAATATTGATTTCTGACACAAAAAACAACAACTTTTTTTCTTTTTCAACATAACTTTACTCCTAACTATGAATTTACTGGATAGTCTATCCCTTTAATTCACAATACTATATTTTTTCTGTAAAATTTGTCGAAAAATGTAAAAAGAACCGAGTTTTTTTACTCGGTTCTTTCTTTTGCTTGTTTAACTAATAACTCTATTACATCAAGAATTCGATTTTGTTCTTCTATATCCAAATCTTTTAATTGTACAAACATTTCAGATTCTCTATACCTTTTTGATTCGTCAACTACATCACAAAGTATAGCATCAGCAGAAACTTTTAAAGTATTTAATAGTTCAATTAGAACTTCATATCTTGGAAACGATGTACCTCTTTCTATTCTTGAGATATAGTTTGGATGTAAATTCAATTCTTCTGCTAATTCTTCTTGTGTGAATCCTGCTTTTTCTCGTGCAGTCTTAAAGCGTTGTCCTACTAACTTTTCCATTGAGTATATCACTCTCTTTCATATTACTATGATTATTCTTCATAGTATACGATTTTTTTGCGATATCTAAAAGACACGTTACTTCACACACTAATGAATTAAAGTGTTATTTAAACTGAATGTTTAATCCATATTGTTGATCTTGAAACATCTCTATGTAATCAAGTATTGTATCGGCAATTTCAGCTTTTTGAGAAGCATTTACTGGTAAATACCACTCTGGCTTCTGATTATAAACCCATATATGTGGTTCTATATCATCATCTCTAATCTTCTGCATTCCAATAATATCTGAAAAATTGAATGTTTGAGTATCTATTACACCTTCATTAGAGTTAATGATTTTTGCTTGAATTCCTGTATACTTATTGACAGTATCTGATATAACAAATTTCATCTTACACAATTTATTATCATCAAGTTTTCCTAACATTGTTTTGCCTGTAAACTTCATATCTGTTAAAACTTTATTTGAGTCAAAAAGCGAACGCATTTCCTTTTCAAAAAAATTCATACATTAACCTCCAAGAATAGTCCAGATGTAGAGCGGAGCAGTAAGTGTAAATAAGAGACAGGCGAAGAGAATTGCCGGAGCAGTAAATTCAAACTGACCATGCTTTCTGTAATCAAAGTACGCTGTACCGAGTTTTACAAAGAAAAGAATGGCGAGTATCATATCGACTGCTGGAAAGATAACATTATTTACTACTGTCTTAATCTGGTCTTGTGCATCGTTCCATGTATTTTCAATTGCACCTGCGACATCACCTGATGCCGCAAATGCATTGATAGAAAAAACTGAAAATAATGCGATAAGTACTAAAGTACAACAAAAGATTTTTTTAGTTTTCTTTTTCATATTTCAACACTCCTAATTTTCTATAAACTTTATTTAATTTGATATATTTAATGGGAATATTCAAATTTTCACAGAACTTGATTTCTTTCTGCATACCTTGTGAGATTTTATCTCCGAATACCCATAATTCATCGCAGAACCAAAGTAAACTTAACCCAGCCGAAAGACCAAGTTCTCTTTCTTCTTTCTTGTTGTCATCAAGACATAACGCTAAAAAATGTGGTACTACAGGAGCAGTACCACATTCGAGTGCATATCTGGTATAAAGTTTAACATTTTCAATATTCTGCATTATGTTACCACCAAGAGGTGAGCAGATATATACTTTCTTTAACATCTTTTCACCCCTTACTCTCTACCAACATACCAGTCATCATACGCTGATTCTGATATTTTGATAGTGTTTGTATTTGCTTTCCTTGTAATCATACCACAAGGAGTCCACGCATCACTCTGTATTATGTGAACAATGTAATTACCGTTTGGATACCATAGAGGTGTAAAGTGTGTATTACTGTAGTTCTTATAATTCCTGAATACCCATTTATTATCTTTAAGACCAAGTGTTTTCATAGTATCACTTTTCTCTTTGTATGAGTATTCTGGGAATAAAGCATTACAGTATTGAGAACTTGTGTACGCCTTTTCATCAGCTGCCGAGTATCCTGAAAGTGGAGACATTGTATTATCAATTGACATTGAAATACCATAACCTGATTTCATAGTCCATACACCACTATGGTTTTCAGCAGTTGAACCAGTTGATGGAGTTATTACTGCATTGTTATTTGCAATGCCTACACCATAGTTTACTTTCTTATATACACCATTTTCATATCGCCATTCCCACCAAGTTGCAGTACCATTCTTCGCTTGGAGCTTGTTTGGTATTGTGTAACCACTTGGTGCTTGTTTTTCAAACTTGGTGTCTGGTGTTGTATAAACATAGTATCCTGTTGTCGAGTAATTATGACTGATTCTGTTGTATGATTTACCACCATCAACAATTTCTGCATATATGGTTATATCCGAATTATTGAGGTCTGATGGTACTGTCCACTTGAAGTAAATTAAATTCTTTTCTTTCTGTGGGACAATTACATTGTTTACATACTTTGTATCAAAAAGTGTATTGCCTTTGTATAACGAGAACTTAACTGAAACATTGTGAGATTGGATATAGTTTGTTTTGCTTTCGTTATTAAGCCAGTAACTTGTGATTACCTCTGTACCTTCACGATAGTCAGCATTTGGAATTATCGGAGTAAGTGAGAGCGGATGTCTTACTGTACACTTTAAGGTCATTTCGTTATTTGTGCCATCTGATTCATACTTGGTATTTCCAATACCCATACCTTCAAAATATACGCCACCCCATATACTGATTTGTCTTTCGTTTGGAACTTCAAATGTATATGCATTTACTCTTATTTGTGATTTTGGTGGAATAGCAAATACACCAGGGATTTGTGTCTTATCGTTTTTAAATCCCTCAACAAAAATCTTCACATCTGAATTATTTTTGTACACATACTGAACTGTTACCATCTGTGTTGTTCTTAAGTCATTCGGATCAAGAATTGCATTTGTATTTGCATCTATAAGACGAATTTCTGTAATTGCAACGTCAGCTTTAATTACTGGTACAGAAATATCAGTTGTTTCAATTGTATGTTTTTCATCCATGAACCACGCAGTACTTAATTGAGCGAGCAACTTATCTGTAATTGGTACTGTATAAGTGTTCAAACTACTTCTTGCTTCAACTGGATTCTGACTGTTCATCTGAACATTTGCTAACGCATCATAAGTATTTGATGAATTAGTTAATCTGCCTTTAATAACTTCACGAGCTGTCCAACTATTATCCATTTTGTAATGGTATGCGAGATTCACTCTCTGTCCAGCATATAGTTTGCCTGAATTAACATCTCCACTTGTAGCTGCAACTGCTCCATCGTATCCATAAGCTGTTACTCTGTATCTATGTACAGTTGGTTCAATTGGGATATAGAAGTTATATACTTTACCACTTTCAAGAACATTACCGTTAGCATCTATCCAGTCCATTTTTGCTTCGATAACAAAACTATTTGTATCTTTGTCGACTTTAAGATATTTGCCTGAGAATTGAACTGGGAAGTATAACGATGAAGCATCGTTACCATTAAGTGTTACCACTCTTGATTGCCATTGTTCTGTTCCTGTTTTAACATATTGTTTTACTCTTGTTGGTTCAACTTCTGATGGAAAGTACACATCAAACCACACAATATCATTCATTGATGGATAATCTTTGTTATACACATATTGGTTAAATGTGTTTCCTGTTGAATATCCATAATAGAATGACTTATCGTTCTTTTGATTCTTATACACGTGAGTTGAGTTCACTATAAGGTACGGATTGAATTTCCATTGTGCATAAAGGTTTATGACTGCACCTTGTGTTGTTGTAAGATTCATTACAGATTGCTTATCTTCATATCGTGTACCAGTACCATCTGCCTTTGTATTCCAACAAACAAAGTCGTAACTTGTTTTCACATATGCATTTGGTGTAAGTGGTTTTGCTTCGTTATATGTCATAACAAGGTCTTGCATAGTACCACTTGTATTTCCGTTTCCGTTAAATCTTACTGTATAAGTTATAGGTGACCATTGAGCATATAAAGTGATTACCGCACCTTTGGTTGAGGTGAGATTCTTAACCTCTTGTTTATTCGCATACTGTACACCTGAACCATCCTTTTGTGTATTCCATCCCACAAAATTATATCCGGTCTTTAAATAACCATTTTCATTAAGATTTTTGGTTTCATCATACTTGAAATTCATTCCATTTGTAGAACCACTTGTATTTCCGTTTCCGTCAAATCTTACTGTATATTCGATTGGAGTCCATTGTGCATAGAGGATTACTGTTCCACCATTTACATTTGTAAGATTTTTAACTGCTTGTTGATTACTGAAAGCTGCACCACTACCATCTGGTTTTGTATTCCAATTTTTGAAAGTATAACCAGTTTTCCAATAACCATTTGCTGTAAGATTCTTGGTTTCCTCGAATTTCATAGTCATGCCTGATGTTGAACCACCATTGTGACCATTACCATCAAATCCTATGGTATACGCATTGGTTTCCCACTGAGCATAAAGTGTTATTGTTTCATTCTTGGTTGATGTAAGATTTAAAACCTTTTGCTGATTCATAAATGAAGTACCAGTTCCGTCTGGTTTAGTATTCCAGCCTACAAAGTGATATCCATCTTTGATATATCCATTCTGTGTTAAATTGCACATTTGGTCATAGGTGCATACCATTGAAGCAGTAGAGCCACTTGTATTTCCGTTTCCGTTGAATACTATGTTGTACTGAATTGGTATCCATTGAGCATATACAGTCACAGAGCAATTACCGTTATTGATATCGGATGTAAAACTTGTAGGAACAAGTGTATTATCATCCTGACCATAAACTTTACCACTCGTTGGCGAGGTTCCCCAATGGTTATATGAATAACCAGTTCTCGTCAAACCGAAGGTACTTCTATTAGTAAGACCATTAGTTTTCGTTTCGTTGTATGTCCATGTATTATATGCTTCCGTTTGCTTATCTATCCAACAAATATTATCATTTGCACCTTTATAGTAAGTATCAGAAGAAATGACACCACCATTAGCGTTATAATAAACCTTTAATTTATATGGAGACCATTGTGCAAAAAGGTCAACTATTCCACCATTAGTTGATGTGAGGTTTTTAACTGATTGCTTATTTTTGTAAGCTGTACCACTACCATCTTCTTTTGTATTCCATTTTGAGAAAGCATTACCAGTTTTCTGAAATGCATTGGCAGTAAGATTTTTTGCCACGTTATATGTCATTGCCTGATTCTTCATTGAACCACTTGTAGCACCATTACCATTAAATCTTATGGTATATGTTTTATTTGTAGTTTCTGAATAAGCAATACCTACACCGTAGCCTTTTGCAATGATGGTATTGAATGTAGCACGACTTGAAAGAGCAGAAGCTGCACTCCATAACCCTTGACCATCCGGTGTGTATAAAGAGTTAGGATAGTTTATATTAGTAAACTTTGAAATGTAGCCCCATGTGTTTGATGTTGCTGAATTACCACCATCGCTACCACCACCAAGGAAATATTTACCATAAACCGAATATTCTGTTACTGTTACTGAATGGTAAGTACCACCCAACATCAAGTCATATATTGGTTCAACTATAACTTTGTCACCATAAGCAAGGTTTGAAGTTTTACCAAGACTTAATTTTGAAAGAACTTCGTTAATGTTCTCAGTATACTTTTGCCATGTTCCCATACCAGAAGGTGCTGGTAAATCAGTCTCAAAATCAAGTGATGTTTCTTTATAACAGTTTACTGAACTTTGAGTAGTTGAAAAACTACTGTTTTGATTTGCAATAAGTTGTTTCTTGTTATATTTTGTTGCAAATTTGTATCCATCTGAATATCCGAGTCTACCATATCCTGTATCTCTGAATACATCAATTACCGAATCAGATTTCATATTACCATTTGCATCGACACAACTAAAGCGATAACCAATACAGTTATCGCCACTCGTTCTTATTGCATAACCAGTTATATTACCACTACTTGCTGAATTGTTACCACTTGAAGATGCACCATCCCAAGACAAAGCATAAACTGATGTTGGTATTAAGGTTATAACTGTGATTAATGCGAGTAAAATTGATAATATCTTTTTAATATTAATCATTCCTTTCCAAGAAAAAAAGACCCACTTTCGTGAGTCTTTTAGTTCTTCTTTATTCTTTTATTAGTGTGAGTGACATGTTCTTGCTTTTACGAATTCTCCACAATCTGGGCATTCCGTATCTACTGTGAAGTTTACGCATGTTCCGTTTGAACCTACGCCTGATGGTTTGCCACATACTTGGCAGTAGTATTTCGAATCGTTCTTTTTGTTATATTGTGGACATTTTGTTTCATCGTAGCAAGCTTGACCCCACTCATCTGTTGTATAGAAGCTTGGGCAACTGTGTGAGCCACAGTGTTCGCAACCTTTTTGTTCAAGACTTACTATGAAGTTATGTGTTGCTTGACCATGGCAGTGATGTCCAGCCACTCCACATGAGTAGGTTGTTGGTGTAGGTGTCTGTGCATCGGGATTGATTACGATACCTACATTGTCACCTTTGTTCTCATCTTTGCTTACTGGTTTCTGTGAACTGCCATTGTCTTTTTGTGGTTTTGTTGTTGTAGGTGTTTTTACTTCCACATCATCAATTTTGAGTGTATCATCATCTTCTGCGAGCTGTGTCGTTTCAGTTTCTGTTTCTTCGATTTTGGTTGGAAGTTCCACCTTTACTTGTTCGGTTGTTTCCGTTGTCGTGATTTCTTCTTTTGGTTCTTCTTTATTCAAGGTGAGTACCATCGTCACGATTAATGCGATTACAACCACTCCGATTATCGAACCGATTACTATTTTTTTCTTCTTCATTGTATTACTCTCCTTTAATTAAATTTCGGATTGAATTTTGAAGTTACTGTTATTGGTACAGTCACTTCGGTTACTCTTTCTCCACAGAAGTACATTGGTACTGTTATAGTGTAAGTTGCACTTATTTTCAGTTTGTTTTCTTCTGTGGGTTGGAGGATTGGTTTTGTCATTTTGTAGTTTTCTGTTCCATCCTCACCCTTACAATACAACATATTTTCTTGAAAGTCCAGACAATTATATTCACAAAGTTTATTTATATACTCATCCTGGTCAATAACTTCCAAATAGTTAGTACCATTCTTGATAGAATCATATATTTCTATGGAATTCTCCATAACAAAACTATCTAATACAATTCGTGCATTTCTCTCGGTCATACGGATAACATTGACCACCGAGAAGAACTGAATAAATACTGAAAGTAACATGCAAAATATGATAAGAAAGACACAGGTCATTATATATGTTTCACCACGATTATTCTTCATACTGCACCTACTTCCAATACTTTTCAGAAAGACCTGAACGAGTTACTTTAACCGTAACTGGTATCTTAAATGCACCAAGACCTTTTACATATGTTTCTTTTGATATGGTGACCCACATCTCATCTCCGAGCTGCACTCTTTGAAGGGTTGTGTTGAACCATTCATCTGCGCCATATTCAGTATCGAATTCATAATAAATATCTTTCATTGTTTCAGTTCGGTGCCTGAATTCATCACCAAACTCACCCTCATATGTAGCAGATTCAATAAGTTCTTCTGCAATTGTATCCATTTCAACTTTCAAGGTGATAAATGAGAAGACATTGATTGCTATGACAAGACCTGATACAAAAGCTATTATCATAACGCATATATCAATGTATCCTTCACCACGTCTGTTTTTTAAATATTTCATTTACATCACCCCTTAACCGAATAATACGCCAATTGATGACATTATCTGTGAAAAGATTACAACTACATAAACGAGCATAAAGCAGAGAAGTAAACACATTGAAAGTCTTTTAACTTTTCTTGGTACTTTTTGAGCTCCAAGTCTTAGTTGCTGTCTTTGATAATCGCTGAACTTTATTCCTAATGATGCCCAATACATCTGTGTTTCATCACCACGAATAATTCCTATAAGTCCACGACAGATGTCGCTCATCATAGAAGAACCAACACGAGATTCTAAACGAGTGATTGCTGATTCATAGTTACCAGATTTCATATCTGCAATTGTTATTTCCAATTCATGTTTCAGTTCCGGTTCTGCGCGGTCTTTGAAACTTTCAAGCATGTACACCACATCACGACTATGTTTTAAGGTCTTTTCAATATTGAAAACAAATCTTGGAAGCTCATATTCTATTTTCTTCTGCTTTGCTTTAATTCGTTTTGTGACTGAACGAATTTCATTGTTGTAGAGAGCAATTGCCAATACAAGTACAACTGGTGAAAGCATAGGGAAGATAAAATACATCGGAATTGCAAGTACACCAATTATCATTGACTTAACAATTGCATTTGCTTTGAACATTTCTGGTGTCAAATCAATTCTCGCAATCTGCAAGTCGCTTTCTAATTGTGCTTTTTTGAAATCGTTTAACCTTAAGTGTTTTGATATGAATACAGCAATACTTTTGAGCCACATCTCAAAGTCAGAAGATTTTTCTTTCTGCCACTTTGAAAGCGACATAATTGCTTTTGAAGTTTTATAGTAAGGGAGTTTGAAAAGGTCAGCAAGTATCAAGTACATTCCAATACTTAATGCTGTTGATATAAGTATTTTTAATATAACCATTCTGTAACCCCCTTATCGTTTATATTCAACTGGTTTTGTGAATTTAATCATAAACAGAGCTGTAACTAAAATCACAACACCACATATACCTAAAACTGCTTTACCTGATGTTTCATAAACCAATGTATTGAACCAATCTTTATTCAGCATATATAAAATCGGAATGTTACTTATTAAAAGCAATACCATTATCCAGTATTCATTCTTTGCTGATTGGAGCATAGTTTTAAGTTCGTTGTTTATGACTCTGACATCTGTGAGTTTTGAAACAATAGGGAGCAATGTATCTTTGAGTGTTCTGTCATCTTGACATTGAATTAAGGCATCGCACCATTCTCTGAAAATCTCATCATCTATTTTTCTTTTCAGATGGTGCAACGCTTTCTTTATATCCGATGACACGAGTGTTGCTTCAGTTTCAAATGATTTAAACACTTCTTTAATTGGTGGTTTAATATATTCAATATTTTCCTGAACTGCATACACTATGTCATCATTTCGGATATATGAAGTTGAGATAATCGAAAGAGTTGTTTCAAGTTCTTCTTTCGTTGTTCTCTCATAAAGTGAGAGAATGTTGGTTGTATATATAAAGGGAACTAATGCAAGTGCTATTGAGATTGTAGGTAATAAAAACAAGTTTTTGATTGCTACTGAAAGCAATATACCTATAACGAAAAGCACAACCGATAAAAAGCATATTAAGGAGAATTGTTTTGCTTTGCCTGTTACAGTCAAAGCTGTTTTTATTTTCATTAACTTTTCATAGATACTGTGTCTTTTTTTGTTTTCTCTTAAGCTTCTTGATTGTTCCCGTAATGTATCATGTGGAGTTATAACTGATAAAAGGTCAGTTGTTACTCGCTCTGGTGTAAGTCCAAAGAGAATACCTATACCTATAACAAGGAGCAGAGAAGTTATGATTGAAAAAATCATACATAGTCAGCCCCTTTCTGTAAGAATTTATTAAGTTCTGTTTGAGGCACACCATACTGCATCAATCTGCTTTTTAATTGTTCACTCATTATTTCGGGTTGTTCGTAATATCCGTCAATGATATATTCATTTCCTTTTAACTGGTTGCTCTTTATATTGTACCTGAATAATGAATGATATTCTCTTTCTCCAGATGAGGATATAACACACTCGGATATGTCCATAATCTTTCGTGAGTTATCTTCTAACTTGTGAGCATAAATCACAAGTGGGAATGCCTGTGCTACTTGCCTTATTGATGTCTCAAAATCAATAGGAAATCTTTTCTGACAAAGCAACGCCAAACGAGTGTGTGATGATTCACCAGCAGATGCATGTATTGTTGATACAACAGTATGTCCGGTAAGGGAAGCTTCAACTGCCGCATATGCTTCTGTATCTCTCATTTCACCAACAACAATAATATCTGGATTGAAACGTAAGGATGCTACAACTAAATCTTCTTGAGAAATATCAGCACTTTCATTTTCAGAGGGTTTTGACAATGTATGTACAACATTGTTTGTTATAACATCATCTTTCTTTCTGATGAGTGAAAGTTCTCTTGAACCTGATTCAATTGTAAAGATTCTTTTGTTATCTGGAATTGTTGATAACAAGGAATTCAATGTTGTGGTTTTACCAGAACTTGTCGCACCAGCAATTACAAAAGAGACACCATATCTTAAGCACATACAGAGAAAATCAATCATCTTCTGTGTTGCACCATTTTCTTTTACGATTTCTTCTTTTGTTACTCTTGCCGGATGTAACAGACGAATTGATACGCTTATACCTCTGTCATCATCTACAATGGGAGTTTTTAAAGCTGCAATTCTTGTGTTGTTCGGCAAGTGACCTTGTGCAATTGGAATCATATTATCAATAAGCATTCCCGAATGATGAAGAAGTCTTTTTACAATATCAACTGCATGTTGTGGAGAATAAAAGTGTTCTTTTGTTTTCTCAATATGACCGTCTGTATAGGTGATAGCAATGTCATCCCAACCATTGATATTTATTTCTTCAATATCTTTTCGGTTCAGATATTTAGTAAGAATTGAATATTCAGCCATCTCCGAATAGAGCTTATCTGAAAGTTCTTTAAAATTAAGACCTTCGACCTCGTATTCTTTTTCATGGAGATACTGGTCAATGTATGATTTCAATTGTCCATACTTATCCTTGTCTGAAAGTGATGCAGAATACTTTTCAGAGATATGTTTCTGAACTTTATTTAAAAGTGGAAAGAAACCAATTGTCTGGCTCATTATTCCACCACCTTTGAAATCATCGCCAATATATCGGTGTACATTTTGTCATTAAGTGTTTCTGATAATGAACCAGTTATTGCCTGTTGTTTCAATGCTTTACTGTATGGCACAACAGCTTCAACCTTTTTAAAAAGTTCTTTCACTTCTTCAATCGGAAGATAGATATCATTATCTTTGATATTTATAACCTTAACTGTTTTGTCATCCATATTCTCAAACTGGTCACCATTTGAAACGAAATATGACACACTTTTGAGGTTCGGTGTTACTACCTGAATTACTGTATCAGCTTCTCTTTTAGCAAGTGTTGACATTACAGAACTTCTGTCACTATCGCAATCAATTACAACATAATCTGCAATCGCTCTTAAGTAGAAGAATAATTGAGATATTTTATCTTCTGTCGGTCTTGCGTATGTGTTCTTGTTTTCTTTTGTTTTAAAACCAAGGTAACCCAATTCTGGCATATTCTTTGTTGTAACAATACTGCGAAGTACATCTTCTCTGTAGATGTCTGTATTATCAAGCACCTTACCGATTGAGTACAACTCACTATCTTTACAATTTGGGAATAAATAACTCAACGCCGGGATTGTTAAATCGAATGAGACATAGAGAACTTTTTTCTTTCCTTTGTTGTTTAATGAATGTGCTAACTTCAAAGCAAACGTTGTTTTACCACTTTCGGGTGAGCCACACACAGCAATTATCTTACTCATTGGTAGCACCTCCAGATGTTTTGAAGTAATCATTCTGAATATTTAAAAACTTATTCGCAGTATCTTTGTCACCTCTGTACACTAATGCAACATGGATATTTGTTGTACCCTCGTATTCTGCAAGTAACTTTGCTTGTTCGTTATTTGCAAGAACTGTAATTGTACTCGGGAGTTCGAAACTACCGTCATCATTTTTAATTATTTCATTCTTATCAATACCATCAGCTGTTGTTGTAGTTACAACTTTCATATATCTCAACTGTGCTGGAGTTGTTGCTTGATTCGTATCATTTCTTGTAATGATAAATGAGACAATATCACCATTCTGTAGTTTACCGGACAAACCCGATGCAAGACTATCTACTGTTACACTAATTGCAACGTTTGAACCATCAAGAGAAGAAAAGACATCATCAGCAGTATTGCCATCTTCTGTAAGCTTTGCTTTTGTGATTACATCACCAGAATAAAGGTTACTTGCGGCATACTTACCCACAATCTGTTCTTTGACATTTAAGGTTTCTTTATTAACCAACTTCTTGCTGATTTCAATTTCTTCGAGCATTGATTCTGTAATGACTGAACCTTGCTTTACATCTTGGTTTAATCTAACTGTTGAAATAGAACCATTTGTAATGTTGTTAATGAGTGGTGCAATTACAAAAGTTATGATAACTGCAACCACAATGCAAATGATGCCTATTACTGTTCTGTTTTTCATTTATTTAGACCTCCTGTTAAATGAAATATGCCACCATAAATCCTGTGGCAAGATAAGGAATTAACGGAAACCCATCTTTTTTTCGTGCATTGCATATGATTGCTAAAGCCAATCCTAAAGCCATACCAGAAAGGCAATTCGTTAATCCTAAAACCAATGATGATGCCATGCACAATTTAACATCAGCACCACCAACTCTTTTATTTGATATTCTGAAACTTATCACCATCAGAATTGTCACAAATATGAAACTTAATATCATCTTTGGAAGTTCTGAAAGCTCCATTCCTATGAATGCAGTAATAGCAATCATCAAATGGATGTAATCGTTACACATTCTTTCTTTTATATCTCCATATGAAGCAACCAATAAAATGAAGGCGAAAATTATCCCTTTAACTGTTTCAATTGTGCATCCAAAAGTGAATAAAAGGAGAGAGGATATTCCTAAACTTAAAAGTATGTATCCTAATGTTACCTTTTGCTTATTCCCATGCCATCGTGATATTGAGTAATTTGAAAGGAGTAGTGCCATAAAAAGCACTACTCCGATGATTATTATTTCTGTCATATTATTATCCAGCGTAACCAAAGAGTTCTACAACCTTTGTTGTAACTGTCGGCATAATCGTTTCATTAAACAAGGTGTAAAGAAGTGCGAGAAGAAGACCACCGATAACAACTGCGATAAGCACTTTAACGCCTGTATCAACATAGCCTTCAGCACCATTGGTTTTTAAGTATAAAATGATGTTTTTGCAATCAATTACTTCTCTTACAAGGAAGCTGATTACTTTTTCTTCGATTTTTGCAACTGTTCTCTTAATTTTTGAAACAGCATTTTTCACTTTGTTAATTAACTTTTTCATTTATAATTTCTCCTTTCAATCACATTGACTGTGCAAGACCATCTTCAATTTCATCAGTTTGTTCTGATTCTTGTTCAAGCTTTTGGTTATATGCTTCTAAAACTGCTTCATTGAGCTGAGTTCTGGCATCAGCAGTAATAGCATGGAAATTGTCAGAATATTTCTTTTCACCATTCTTATCTTTATAACTGGTGAATGGCATTCTTACAAAAAGTCCTTTTGATGAATCCATAACACTTAAACCATGAACTGCAAAAGCATCGGCAATATTTACACTCGCATATGCTTTTACATTGCTATCCTCAGAATCTACTAAACGGTCAATTTTTACTTTAATATTTAATTTTTTACTCATATTATTTTTCCTTTCTTCTTTTGCACACAAAGTGCTTTATTTGGGGTTTATATTTTTTTGGTATCTTTTCTTCAATCCACTTAACGAAAGCCTGTAATCGCTTAATTTTGCCTTTAAAAGCAAAATTAAAACGAATAGAATGTACAACCCATATCAGAGTTCACCTCATCTTGTGAAATCTGGTGGGGTTCTTTGAAATATTCCATATACTTTTCAACTTCTGCATCAGTTAATGAACGGAAGTCATCTTCAGTAAGACCTACAACAAAGAATGGTCCAGCAATTATAGTGCTTTCACCAATTCTACGATTGCCTTCCATTCCCATAAACTTTGATTCCATATTACCTACAAGACAGACATCATTGTCACCAATATATATAGTCTCAATGTCCCCTTTGACAGCTTTTTGTTCTGCATCAAGCTTGTGTTCAACCTCAGAAACAAAAGGTTTTCTGTTTGGTTCTACATATACAATCTTCATCAAGTTGTCGGGTTTTTGTGTTTGTGATTCATCAAACTCAACTTTTTTGAAACCTACAGAGTCACAGAAAAAAGCACCCTCATCGGTTTTGACAATGTCAGAAACTGAAAGAGAGTGCCCTCTATGTAATGGGTGTGATTCAGTATTGAATTTTGTGAAAATATCTTCGAGGTTTTCTGCATCAATATCACCCCAGAAAACTTCATCATATAGCTTTGAATTGATGTTTTCGGATTTTTGATATTCTACTGTACGCTCATAATTTACAAACTTGAGATTTTTTTCATCTCTGTCTGTATTAATTTGAAATATTTTTATATTCATTATGTTAATCCTTTCATTGAATCATCGACTTCAAGTGAATTGTATTCTTCAAGTTTTTCTTTTGCCCATTCTGGAATATATTTTTCATCAATAACACCAAAAAACTTACTTCTATCAAAGCTGCACTCATCGTCATCTTTTAAAAAGAAGCCAAATACCTTTGTACCTAATTTGTTAGGGTCACATCCGAAGCCTGCTGTTGCATAAAACAACTGGAAATCAGAAGTTTTATATTCATCAATTAGTGATGTAGGTTTTAAAACCAATAACTTTCCTTCATAATAAGCATCTTGGGTACAATGACTCTTATCGAAAAGTTCACCATCTTTAAGTTGATTATTGTTTTGCACTTTTTTCACCTACCATATACTTTTTATTCATGAATTCATAAGCACGTTTAAATTCTTCTTCTGAAAAATCCTTAAGAAAACTTTTGAATTCTTTCATTCTTGATTCTGCAACAAGTTCATTGCAATTGTTACAAATATCAAGTTTAGTTATTGTGACTACTTTGGGATCATCGGTAACACTAAAGGAAAGTACGTCATTATACTTAATTCCTAATGTTTCTCTAATATGATATGGAATTGTAATTCTTCCTCTGATACCGAGAACTCGTCTTACATTAAAAATGTATTTACCAGTATTCACTTTTTCACCCACTTTCTAATAATCATAATTGTAATCAAATAATGAAAGTTGTCGTGTTTGCTCAAGTAACAACTTATTATTTTCATCAGCCTGTTTTAGCAAAGAATAATTACCTATAAGTAATTCTTCAAATTGCTCACCAGGTCGAACACCTTGTGCCATATTATGAAGCCTTGGTTGTACATAAGTATCGAAGCCATATTTTTGAGCTAACTCTTTTATATATGGGTCATTATTATATGTAATCAAAAACTTGCATTGACCTTTAAACTCTTTATGCACACCATACATATACTCAAAAAGTTTATCGTGTTCTCCTGAGTCAAAACCTGATTTTTTATAGTAATTTTCTGTACCTTTGTAAGGTGGGTCTAACAAAATAAAAGTGTTCTTTCCAGCTGCATAATTTATCGCATCTTTATAATCTCGATGCATTATAATTGCATTTCTTAAACGACAACAAGCTGCAATTAACCTTCCGAAACGCTTGGTCATGTCTTTCTTTGCAATTGCAAATGTTTTGCCAGTTGAAGAAAATGAGAATATTTGATTCTCCAAAAATGCTACAGCTAACTCAATATCGTGCCAATCTGCATTTTCAATAATCACAGCAGTTTCAGTCAAGTCATCTAATATGTTTGGTTCGTTACCAAGCATAATTGTGTTTGCTCTGAACAATGCTTCAGCATTAAATGAAAAATACAATCTGCCTATTAGGTACGCCAATTTTTCGTTTCTCTGTAACACTCTAAAGAATTTAACTAAATCTCCGTTGAAATCATTTATTATTTCTTTCTCAACTGGTCTTTTTCTTAAAAAGACTTCAGCACTTCCCATACAAGCTTCAAGGTATGTTTTGTGTGGTGGCATAAACGCATCAATTGTTTGATATATACAACCTTTATTACCTGTGTATGGTACTGGACTAAATGTTTCTGACATATTTCTCCTTTCCGGAGGTTGTATGCATGAAAACTACAGGTCGCTTGTGTGTTTCCACGCAAACGACCTCGCATTTAATTAATAATTTTATTTACGACATTTGAATTTCTTCATACTCATCGTAATCTTCAGATTCGTCACCAGATGTAATATTCACATATTCTCCGATGATATTAAGAGCATCATAATAACTTCCACAAGATTGAACTCTTTCGCACATCTCTTTTGCTTCATCTTTCATACCATGTTGCTTTAATGTCCTTGAAGCAATACCCATTAAATTAAAGATGTTACCATCCTGTCCAATAAGAGCACAATCTGGTTTTTCTTTAGGGTGTTCTTCATTACTGAATCCACCAAGTCTGTTATCTACATAATCAGAAAACCACATACCAGCAAAATTAGAATGTGTTTGCAAACGCCACATTGCAAGTTTCGCCATATCAATTGTTGTATTTTCTGTGAATTTAAATAACAAGCATGTAATTTCGCCATTCTTAAATACAAGGCAATCATCTTCTTCAAATTTGGTGTTTTCAAGAAGAATATCAGCTTCTTGGAACATATTATTTATTCCGTCAAGCCACTCTTTCAAGTCACCACCACAACCTTGTAATAAGAGACCTTCTGTGTTTTCCATCTTGCGTAATTCTGCAAGTTCTACAGTTTTTATACTCAAGCCATTTCCATCCCTTCTTTGAGTTCTATTTCACCATTTTCAAATTGTTCAAATGACACCTCATTCATACCAACAAAGAGAATGGGTTCATTTTCTAAATCAATCGAAGTACCATTACCAAAGTCAATTTTTTCTTTTGTAATTAAAGTACCACCATGTCTTATAGTTGCACATTTCTGAAGCGTATCAAAATATGTATTAGTTTTATCCATATCAATATCATAACAGTAATATCCTTTAGGAATATCATCTAATGTCACTCTTAGCAATGTATATAACATTTTCTTATCTCGGAATTCAACAACATCGTATTCCTCACGCCAGATAGAAATATAGTCGGTTCCAGTAGCATTTAATGTAAGTCCTACATCTTCCATAGATTCTAAACCATGAACCTTCATAGCTAGTTCGTAGGCTTCCTTGTCAATTTCTGGAATATACAAATCAAATTCTTTGCCGTCTTTGAATATTCTTCTTCCAAGATTCTGACCAAAATCTTCATCTGCCCATTCATGTTCTATTTCTAAGTCTGGATACATTGAAGCAAGTTTATTAAGAATAGGGTGTGGAGCTGACCAAGCAGTATTAAGGAATATTGTGTTGTGGTCTTCTGAGTTTTCTTTAAATTCAGAACAATTATATGCATTCCATTTTGTACCCCAATTACTGATACTCCATTCATACCAAGTAGGCGCACCATATTGAAGAATGTTTTTATATGCATGTCTGCCTATCTTCCAATCTTCTTCATCTATATCTTTTCTTTGCTCCAAAAAGATATTTTCTTTTTCTTCTGGAATATTAAGCAGATCAATATCCTTATTAGCACCAGCAAAAGTCAACACATCTACAAAATCTTTGTATGCTTTAAGTCCTCTGTCTGTTTTTGAGCCAGCTTCAATTTCTAAACCATCAGGCATTGGTATAATCTTGTTAAAGTCAATTGACCCTATACCTATCTCGTCATTTTTAATAGCTTCAAGAACTTCTTTGATTCTTTGGGGTTCACCTATAAATTTAATATGATTAGCTACATGATTTGGCATTTTAATCACTCCTTACTTTTCTTAGTTCATCCCATTTGCATTCCCTGATTTATATTAAAATCCATATCTTCAAACTGTTTAAAAGAAACTTTTTCCAAATCATTAAAGAATATAGGATTTCCATATAAACTAATCGAATCGAAATCACCAAAATCAAGTTTTTCTCTTGTAATTAAAGTTCCACCAAATCTTGATGCTGTACCTTTCTCTACACTTTCAAAATGTGCTTCATCTTTATCCAAATTTATATCGTAACAATAGTACCCTTTAGGTACATCTTCATCTAACATTCTTGTAGACGAAAATAAAGCTACACTATCTTGAAATTCAACGATATCATAAGATTCATTCCAAATCGGTACATATCTATCTTCGGTAGCATTAAGTGTATGTCCAATTTCTTCCATACTCTCAAAACCATACACTTTCATTGTAAGTTCAAATGATTCTTTCAATGTTCGTGGTGAATAATGTGATCTTTGTTTTCCGTTTTCATAAGTTATTCTACCTACACAGGAACCTAATTCTATAGATGCCCATTCATGAGTAATTATTAAATCTGGATTCCTGCGTGCTAACTCATTTATAACCAATTCTGCTGGTAACATTTCTGTATTAAAACCGATTTCTTTAATGTCACTTACATCTTCCTCTATTTGAGTCATGTCAAATGCATTTGTACTTGTTCCCCAGTTATTCAAAACCCAATTATTTAATGTAGGAGATTCATAAATTATTTCATTTCTATATGCTTTTCGGCCTATTTCAAGTTCTTCTGGTTTTATATCCTGACGAAGTTTCAAATATAGTTTTTCTTTCTCCTCTGGAATATCAAGTAAATCTATATCTGAATTAGCACCACCTAAAGTCAATAATTCGACAAACTCTTTATATATTTTGTATGCATTAAATCCTTCGGCTCCTGAGACTTTAAGCACATCATCAGGTGGGGAAAGAATTTTATTGAAATCAATAGAACCTATCCCATGGTCATCCGCCTTAACAGATTCAAGAACTTGTTTGATTCGTTCTGTATCTCCTGTAAATCTAATAACATTCCTAATAGTATTTGGCATTTTAATCACTCCTTATAATTGAATATTTTTCATTAACTTGTTTTATTTTTTTGCCTATTGCAGAAATGACTGGCACACTCACAGAGTTACCAGCCATTTTATACAGCTGCCCATCCTTAATTCCGGATTCAGCTACTTTATTAAATTGTTCATCTGAAAAACCTTGTAATCTCCAACATTCTATAGGCATTAATTTTCTGACTCTACCTCTATGAAATATTCCATGCCTGTCTTGAGCAGTTATGGTGTACATTTCTTCGTTGGGTTCTTTCATTCTTCTGCCTTGTTGTCTTACATTTTCTCTTTCTGGTGAAATTACAGCTCGTGGTGGTTCTTCAATTAATACTCCTGAATGCTCACCACGATGTTTGCTTATACCTGAATCTTGACGTGCAGTTATACATCTTGCCTCATCTGTTATTACTGGGTCTGAATTCATATCAATAAGATATAATCCAGTTTTTGCTCCCATACCACCACCATTTGCTGTAAGGCTGCAAGCTACTCCTTGTGTTGAATAGACTCGCTGTCCTTGTGAACCAGGGATGATTTCATCGAGAGTTTCTCCAAGGAACGATTCGACAGGAAATATTTCTCCGGTGCATCTATCGTCAAGATATCCGATAATGTACAACCTTTTCCTTTGTTGTGGGACTCCAAAATGTTTGCTGTTAAGCACACACCATTCGAGATTATACCCCATTTCAACAAGCACTTCGAAGATGGTCTTAAGCGTCCTTCCTTCGTCATGCGATAACAAACCGGGTACATTTTCCAAGAATATAAATGGAGGTCTTTTAACTGCAAGGATTCGGGCAACTTCGAAGAAGAGTGTACCTCTTGTATCTTCGAAACCCAATCTTTTTCCGGCGATACTGAAAGCTTGGCAAGGAAACCCTGCACATAACAACTCAAAGTCGGGCATACTTTCAGGGTCAATGCTTCGTGCATCTTCATAATATTGTTCACCCCTTGTTTCGTACATTGCACAGTAGGCCTTATTTGCGTACTTATCTATTTCGCAATGACCTACACATTCAAAACCACCTAATGTGGTTAACCCTGAACGAAACCCACCTATGCCGGAGAACATATCAAAAAATCGGATAGCCATAATGCATCCGACCTTTGCCTTATCTAATTATTTTTCTAAAAACCTTCTTTCTTTTTTACATTGTTTGTTCAAATACTGATTCATTCTGTGACTGTTCTTCTGCGATTTCTTCTTCAGTGAGTTTTCTGAAACTATCTTCGCTTGGAACAATTGCGAGAGTTCTACCGTTATCCCATTTCATATGAATCTGACCAGCATCGTCAACGAAGTCGACTGTACCTCGTGTTCCTGGTGGAACAGGAGCATGTGGGTCATTCATATTCTCAAGATAAATTCGAGTACCCTCTGGATACTGCGACTGAATTCTGTCAGCATATCTGCTCATGCTATCAAATTGACTCATGACTTTCACTCCTTTCACATTGATATAGATATATCCTCATCCGAGCAATCAATAGGGTGGTTACAACCACTTAATTTCTGTTGCATCGGAATAAGAACCTTTAATAAATTTTCTCTGTAATTCATATCAGAGATTCTGTTGATGAAAACACCAAAGGAATCAAGTAAAGGTGTTCCATCCTGATGTGTTATTCGCACATCTTCTGAAACACCTTTTTCAATAATGTATTTTGCAACATCGTCTACTGATTTTAATTCTGTTCCTGATTTATCAGAATCACAATATCCTATAAGAATAGGATGATTTTGTGTATTGTAATTCTCTATTTTCTTTAATGCCATAACTTCTTTAAATTCAATTTCATTTATGACTTGAATATTCTCAAGTGCATTCATCTGAATATCTGTAATATCATTTAATGAAGTTTCTACAGCCATTCGTGAATCTTCAGCAGTAACTCTATAAACTAAATTACCACCTGTATTTAATTTTAAAATAATAATATAATTTTCCATGTTAATTCCTTTCTATGTTGTTTTAAAGTTATAAACAAATCATATATATCACCAACACCTTTCTTTATAGTTTGTATATATAAAAAAGACAGTCTTTTGAACTGCCTTTGTCGCACAATTATTTCTCCATTAAAGGTTGACTTCTGTGACTATAAGGTTTATTATGTAACTCGAAAGGGTGATTACAATGAGTTATATTTTTAATGATTATGTAGATAGATGTATAGATGTTTTAGTTGGTCTTGAAGGAGTTATTACCCAAGAACTTTCAAAAGAAACACCAGACCAATTACTAATTGAACAAGCTGTTAACCTATGGAAGTTAATTAGAACTAAAACTGATGAAGAAGATGATTTCTTTAAAAAAGACAGACAAATTTTAATTGCTCAATTAAATAAATTGTCTGATTACGAAGTGGAAAAAGAGCTTGAAATGGATACTGATTTAGTAACTGCTATTAGCAATATAGTACTCCATTTACGTGGAATAAAAATTGATGAACAGAAATCTGAAGAAGGATTAAAAAAAGTTTTGCAATTAATGGAAGAAGCAAGAAATAAAAATAACTCATAAAACTTATAATGTAAAAGTGGAACTCTTAATCTCATGAGTTCCACTTCTTTTTTATTCGTATAATTCTTTGTCAATAAGATGTATTACACTTTCAATTCCGTCTGCTTCTTTCATTATCTGAATTGCAAGTTTAAAACCATCTTTAAAAGATTCTTTTTGATATAGAGAGCCTAACAAATTTATTTCTGTACAAACGTCATCAAAGAAGTCTTTTTGAGCATCGGTTAACCCATCCGCAAATTTTTGCTTGATTTCTGATACTTGTTTATTCTTTTCTACTATCTCTGGTTCAAAATATCTTCTTCCTGAGGGTTGAATAGCACCATCAAATAAATAATCTAATATTGACATCTAATACACCTCCTTTCATGGAAGATATATCACATTATCCCTATATAGTCCAGTAATTAACTTGATAAATATTCTTTGCTTTTCTTCTTTGCAATAAATTCTGCAATTTCGGATATTGATTCAACTTTCTCATACTTTTCTATAACTGCATCTACCTTTTCAGCATATCTTTCTGTATGTACTCTTGAGTCGAGAATTGAAACCACACCAGTATCATTTTCACTTCGAATTAATCTTCCTATGCCTTGTCGAAGTTTAATTAACATATCTGGTGTACAATATTGGTCAATAAATTCTTCGATCTCTGAACATGATGCTTTTCTTTGATTTGAAATAGCATTACGAATAGGGAATGGTAATTTTACAATTATTACTGATGACAAACAATCACCAACACAGTCAACACCTTCCCACATCGATCCTGATGCAAATAATATGCCATTTCGAGATTTCTTGAATTCTGAAATGGCTTGTCTATCACCTCTGGTCATTGTAATAACATCATATTGAGAAAGTTTATTTTCTATTTTTTCATAAACAAGATTCAAAATCTTATATGATGTGAAGAGAATTGCTGTATGACCATTGGTAGCTTTAATAATATCTAAAATTTCACTTGATATAGCACTAATATATTTTTCACTACCTTCATCTGGCTTTGGTAAACCTTTTGGCATATATATTCTTGCATTTTCTTTAAAATTAAAAGGTGAATCAAAGCTGCTTTCTGTAACTAATCTTGGATTAATCAAATCTATACCAAGTTCAGTTTTAAAAAATTCAAAATCCATTCCATCAGACATTGTTCCGCTTGTTAAAATAAAGCTACCATCTATATCCCAAACTTTACTTTTAAGCACTTTTTTTATATTTTTAGGACAGCAACAAATAGAAACAACATTATTTTCATCAACCGTTAACCATGTAATATTTTCACTAAAATTAGCTACTGAATTTATTGACTTAAGTAGGTTTTTTCCATCGGTCAAAGGATTATCCCTTTTCTTTGTTTTATGCGTGCAAATATTTTTCATCAATTCGCTCATATTTTCAAGTCTTTTTTGGAGTGGTTTCGGAATTAAATCAATAACATGATTATCATTAAATTCATCTTCAAACACCTGCAACTTTTTAATTTCAGCAAACAGTTCCTTGTTCTCTGTAGCCAACTTTTCAATCCATTTTTTATATTCTTTTGGGTCTGTTTTTTTATTACATAAGTTTTTTACATTACGAATAAATTTTTCAATATCTTTTTCGCATAACTGTTCACCAAAGATGTCCTGAGCAACATCTTTTACTTTGTGTGCTTCATCGAGAACTACAAAATCACTGTGAAGAAGAGTCATTTTATCACGTTTCTTGTTTTTGTGTGACATAAAATAGAGATTATGGTTTGTTACCTGAAAATCTACAAACGGACTGTCATATAATGAATTAACCATTTTTGAATATCTACATTCACTCTTGATTGTACAATTACCACAGCCATCTTTAACGCAGACTTTATTTTTTATTGAACCATTTATGTAATAGTTATCTAAATCGAATCCTGATGGTTGTTTCTTAAGCATCTCAATTGTTGCTAATAAATTATCTTTATCTGATTTATTAGTTTTCAAATCATTCTCAATTTCTCTTAAACGTCTTTCACATAAAAAATGTTCTTTACCTTTTCTTAAAACAGTAATAAAAGGTCTTTTAATCAAATTATAATCAAGCAACATTTTTGAAAGATTTGGGATTTCTTTTTCTACAAGATGTTTTTGAAGTTCTATAGTTGCTGTACTAATAGTGATAGGTTTGCTTCGACCATGAACTGATTCATAATGAATTTTAGCTACAAACGTTGCAACTAAATATGCTAATGTCTTTCCTGTTCCTACTTCAGCTTCACTTAATGATACTTGTTTTTGTGTAAGACCAGTATACATTTTCTTGCTTAACTCAATTTGTTCTTCTCTTATAAGATAACCATTTTCTGGTAAGATTGTTCTGAATATAGTATCAATAAGTTTCATTGGGTCAATATCATAAATCGAACTATGTCTTGTATCTCCAGTATATTTAATTGACTTTAATATTTTTGGTATCATAGATTTATAATCATCCTTTGTATAGATATGAGTTTTTTCTGATGTTACTCTTGACGAGCGATTGGTTGTCTTATCAAACGCATAATAATATGTTAAATCTTTTATCTTGTTGTGATATATAATAAATCGTTCTTCAAAAGTGAAATCATAAATTCCATCTTTATATAGTTTTCGATTATCTTTATAACAATCAAAACTTTCTGAATCTAAAAAGTTAATTTCGTACATTTTGTTCTCCTTAGTTTTCTTGTGAGCAACAGATTCATATTTATGAAATTCATACACATGAATCTGTTGCCCTAAATTTTTTAATAAATAAGGTTGAACTTGTATAGAGTGCTTGTAGCACCAGAATAACAAGCTTCATATATGATCCTTTAGACATCAGTTTCCAGCCTAAAACACCATATCCCATTTCTTTATGAGCTGTGATTAGCAGAAGTATCCTTAGATTCTCACTGGGGTTATTGCCAATTAAGGGATGCTACTTTCTTAACTCGGCGCAAGGTTTATCGCTCGTTCTTTAAAGAAGTCTTGGCGCCCTTGTCCGACAGCTTTCCGATCTCGGTCCAGTGAGTGTTTTCCTCTATACTCGTTCTATTCAATTGTCAAGGTTCACGAGAAACATCATTTTTGTCTCTCACCCCCGTTATTAGCGACTTATTTTTGATTTGCACCAACTTTTTATAAAAATTTTTTTATTTTTTTTAACAAAGCAACTTTTCTATTGTGTACAGTCATGTGATGAATACCTTTTTCTTCTGCATACTGACGCTCTGATTTTGGTTCTTCAGCAAGGTACAAGTTATATATCATCTCGTATTCTTCTGGTTTTAATGTTTCGAGAACTTTTCGCAAAGCTTCTATCATTTGCTTTCGTTCAATTTCTTTTTCACAATCGACACTTTCATCTGATATAGTTTCAATCATCTCGACATCATCCTCTGAAGGAATTTGTACAATCTCATTACCTGAAACTTCCAAAATATTATTTATGTCTTTCTGTTTCTTTAAATAAGCTCTGTGTTTCCTATCAACTTCGTATTTTTTGTATTGTTCTTCGGTACATTCAACTCCAATGACATCGCCAAAAGAATTTTTAAACAAGTAAAAAAATCTTTTTTCTTCTTGAAAAATTCGATTAAGTTCTTCACCGAACACAAGTCTAAATTTTGTTTTCCCATCTGTGGATAAAACTGTTCCATTCTCGTCTTTTACATAGTATTTTCTGTTCATAACAGTGTCCTTTCTGCCAAGTGGAAGCAAGGACACCAGATAAGTCATCTCTTTGAAGTCGCAGATTTAACTACTTATCTTTTTGCAACCCAAAGAAAAAGGGCGCAAGAAGTTAAGGCTACCAAATCCACTCCTCAAAATCTCCTTAAAAGATTTTTTGAGATATGTTGGTATCCTTGTCTTAATGCGCACTTGGACTTAGATATTTATTTTTTGTATGTTATCCTTATCGCATTTTGCGAAAGGTTATAACCAAAGTTAATTATTATTTAGACATTTTTTGATATTTTTATTAAATATTTGCTTGTTTTTTATTTTTTCATTTGTATTATGACAGATGGATATTACATATAATGTCGAACTTTATCACTAAAAAGAAAAAACCGGGTATTGAATATCACAGTTGTCTATCTCATCAAGACATTACTGTAATACTCAATACCCGGCAATTTGGTGACTCAAGGTAAAAACCAAGGACCCGTGGCTCGGTGTATTAAGCGAGGTGGGGGTTATTTAATTATATTGATTCATCGTTATCATTACTTTACCTATATACGATGCATCTCTTACTTTTGTTCTTGAAAGTTTATATTGAGGTTCTCTGGTATCGTTGTATTTAAATACATTAAGTGAACCATCGATATACTTTTCATTTCTGTCTACAAACAATAAGCTACCTTCAACAATACCTTCCTTAAGGAAATTATCATCATCGTTTGCTATTAGGCAACATAAATCTCTGTTTTCAAGTACATCAAATATTCCAATAACATTCTTATACTTGTAAGGTTTGTAGCCATCAGATACTATGCTATTTGTTTTACTCATCTGACATAAGCCTTTCGATATTTAATGTTTGTTTTTCTTAATGATAAATCTATTTTTATAACTCGCTTACAATTTGGGCATTTCATTTCTATAATTCCTGTTGTTGGAGTTATTTTATCGAATACACGCCAATCACAATTTGGACATTTCTTGGAAATCTTTATAGGTTTTCCTATCATTTAATATCACTCCTGTTATATTTCAATAATTGCATTAGGTCTATCTAAATATTCATTTTCTAAAAGACCTAATTGTTTCATACGAATTGCTAAAGCTTTTTTTGATACTCCTAAAAATTCAGCAAGTGATTCAAAACTTCTATATTCAGCTAAATGTGTCTTTTTGTTAAGTGTATAAATCTTATTACCTAAACCAAAAAGAAACATTCCATACCTGACTATATCTTCTGGAAGCAATAAAGCACTTGCAAGAGCATTTGCCTGCCATTCTTCCCAATCTGCTATAGGTTTCTTTAATTCTGAATTAGGTTCATAAAACTGTAATTCCTCATTTGGTGCATAAGCTCCATAATGGTTAGGGTAGAGTATTTTTAAAATTTGATGCGAACCCTCATGCATAAGTGTAAAATTATATCTGCCTTTTTGATTCACATTAAATTTTAGTGTTTTATCTATTACTACTGTTTTTCCATCAAGGCAAAGAAAATAGCTTTCATCACTATCATCGAAAACCTCCACTTCATAATCTTCAAATGATGTTAACCCAAGAATTGAACCATCTAATGACAAATTGGCATGTTCTATGCTTATACCAAATAATTTTGTCAATAACAATTCTGGTTCTATTCTATAAACTTCAACACCTTGATTCTCTGGAAGTTCTTTATATTTATCTATAATTCTTTTTGCAATGTTTTCAATTTGAACTCTTGATAATCGCTTCAATTTAACCTCCTGAAGTATTTACTTCAAAATCTTTTTTCATGTTGATTCATTTGCAATAACATACCAAAGGTCATTGTATCTATATAGATATTTTTCCGTTTCTCCAATCAAAACAGTATATCTGACACCTTTAAATTCATCGTCTGTAGGATAAGCTGCATGAAGTAATTTTGTAACTTCCCATGTTCTTCCATCATGCCAATGTATCTTAAGTGGTTTTATTGCTCCACTCTCATACTGTCGGCAATCAACAGTTACATATATTCTCCTCACAAATACTTACACCTACTTTATTCAAATTCAATATCTATTATATCGTCAAAATGAATTCTTGTATCTACAATACGGAGTATTCTATAATGATTATCTATCATAGAAACTAAACCTGTCATCTTTACATATTCATTCTCCAAATAATAGGTTACTGTTACCATTTTTCCTTTTTCAAGTAGAAGAAATTTGTTATTTAATTCTTCTGCCATACATTCAGATAATTCTTTTCTTTGCACGATTTGTTTTTCCTTTTTTGCTAATGCTTCTGGTAGACCTTTAAGAGCTGCAAATGGCATAAACTGTTTTGCTCTGTCTTGTCGTGACATTTTTGTTAAAGGTTTATGTGCCACTCTTATGACCTCCAATTTGATGATTTCTTTCTATTGTTGTTGCGCCTTCATTGAAATTCATACCTTTAAGAACGGCATCTTTTCCATATTTCTTCTTCAGTTCAACTACAACAGACTGAATTTTTCTTTCTTTTTCCAATGCTTCAACATCATCGAAAAATGAAAATTGAACATATTCTTCTTCAGAAACATTATTGCATGAAATATTAACTCGTCTTATTGGTGAATATCTATCCACAATTTTATTGTACAGCTTAACTATTTCATCTCGTAAAACCTTATCTGAATTCACAGCAGTTCCAAGAGAAAAAGAACCAGTTGCTGGTGGTTTTTCATTGCTCTTTGAGTAACCAATATATAATGAGACTGACTTTGTTACCAAGTTCTGTGAGACTAAATCAAGAGCAAGTAATTCAATCATTTCCTTTACTATCAATTTTCCTTCTTCAAAGTTGTAATCTCTCATTAGAACCTGACCACTTGAGATGGATTTTGCACTTGTTTTATATGACTTTATATCAGCCATTGTACAAGTTTCTTTACCCCAAGCATGGTCTATTAAAAGTTCAGCATCTATTCCAAACATCTGATACAGCAATTCCTCATCAAAGTTTGCAATACCTCTCATTGTATGAATGCCATATTTTTCGAGACGAGCTTGTGTTCCAACACCAATTCTCCAAAAGTCAGTTAATGGTTTGTGATCCCACAATTGTTCTTTGTATAATTCTTCATCAAGGTAACCTATAAAATCTGGTGAATGCTTTGCAGTTATATCCAAAGCAATTTTTGTTAAATAAAGATTAGTTCCTATTCCACAAGTTGCTCTGATTCCGGTCTTATCTAAAACATCTTTCATTATCTTCTGTCCTAACTCTTTAGCTGTTAGGTTATATAAAGAGAGATAATTAGTTACATCCAAAAAAGCTTCATCAATTGAGTAAACGTGGATGTCATCTTTTGAAATGTATTTGAGATAAATTCCGTATATCTCTGCCGCATAATCTATATAAAACTGCATACGGGGCGGAGCAGTTATATATTTAACATGTGATGGTATTTCTCTTACTCTGCATCTATTTTTGATACCAAGTTTCTTCATTGCTGGAGTAATGGCAAGACAAATTGTATTATGACTTCTATCTGGGTCTGCAACCACAAGATTAGTTGTCATTGGGTCTAATCCTCGTTCAACACATTCTACTGATGCATAAAATGATTTTAAATCTATACACAAGTACATGGGTTGTTTCATTTGCCATTCTCCTTTCATTTATTATAGGGGATTATAAATTTTTAATTACATTTACTGCGACACCCTGAATATGTAATTCATTTGGGTATATTGGTTCATACTTATCATTTTCCGGTTTTAGCATAACTCTTTCAAGTTTGTTATTATATGCATATGTTTTTAATGTATTTTGTCCATCTGCAAGAGCAACAACTATGTCACCATAATTTGCAGTAGTTTGTTTCTTTATAACTACAGTATCACCTGACTCAATTCCAACATTTATCATTGAGTCACCACTTGCTCTTAAGATATAGAAGTCACCCATACCAAATAGTGCTGTAGGAAGTTGCACATATTCTTCAATGTGTTCTTCCTGATATTCGGGTTTACCACATGAAATTGCATTATCAAGTATAGCTGCACTTGCAAACTGTTCTGCACACTTGCGAGTTACCGATGTTTTTATAGTTGAACCATCATAAGTAATCATACCTTTTTCTGCCATGTCAACTAAATATTTGTGTACAGTACTTGCACCAATTTTCAAGTCAGCTGCTATTTGTCTAATAGTAGGTGATGAACCATTTGCAAGATAATGCTTATCAACACTCTTTATTATTCTTTCCATTGTTTCGGGGTTTTTACTTCTCATATGTAGCCCTCTTTTCTATCGTGAACAAACTGTTCACGATAAACTCATTATACACCATTCTGAAATTTTGTCAATAGAGTTTTAAACAAAAAAATAATGGTGTCCGTTTTTACTGGACTTATTCATTCTCTGCTCCTTTTCTTTGTTTTATGCGTATAAAATTTTTCCACCAACATCTTCAGATTTGGGGTTAACTTTTTTAGTTGACATACTCTATATTTCAAGTTAAACTCAAAGCCAAAGATCGTGCATAAATAAACATTTTTACAAGTGATTTTTTTATAAGTTTAAAAATTAGTTTTGAAATACTGTATTGTTTTTGACCACAAATCACTCCACATTTGGAACTGCAACATTTGGAATTATTGGAATTATTGTTGTGGTTTAGTATATGTAATTGGAACAAAAACCACTATATGTAGTGGTTGGAATAGTTAATAAATTACCTTTGCTTTTCGGGATCGCGAGGCCGCGGGTTTGAATCCCGCCACTCCGACCAAAAAGCAGTTGAAAATCTTGTATTTTCAGCTGCTTTTATTATATCTTAAATCCACTTCCAATCACTAAAACACCAAGTTATTTTGGTTGTGTCAGGGGTTGTTAATTATATATATTTGTGTTACAATCATCTCGACAAACTTGAATTTGTAAGAGAGGTGAATATGATTTGCGCTATGTTGAATATGGGAAAGAAAACAACAACATCATTTTTCTCTTGCACGGAGGCGGATTGTCGTGGTGGAATTATGAAGAAGTAGCAAAATCTCTTCAAAAAGATTATCGTATAATCCTGCCAATACTGGATGGGCACGCCGAAAGTGATAAACCGTTTACAACCATAGAAGATAACGCTGCTGAAATCATCGCCTTTGTTGATACACATTTTGGAGGCCGTGTTTTTCTAATTGGCGGTTTATCTTTAGGCGGGCAGATTTTACTGGAGATTTTATCTCAACGCAACGATATTTGTAAATACGCCTTTATTGAAAGTGCGCTGGTTATCCCCTCAAAACTAATGCATTCTATGATTAAGCCCACCTTTGGAAGTTGTTATGGGTTAATACGATGCAAATGGTTTTCCAGATTGCAATTCAAGTCGCTCAAAATAAAATCTGATTTATTTGATTACTATTTTAGAGATACTTGTGCCATATCCAGGAAAGATATGATTGCTTTTTTGCAGGCAAATTCTCTATATTCTTTAAAGGAATCTATAAAGAACTGTACCGCTAAGGTTTATGTATTTGTTGGTGAAAAAGAAAATAACACAATGCAAAAATCCGCCCAAATAATTCACCAAACTTTACAGGAGAGCATATTGCAAGTCCTTCCTGGGTTGTCTCACGGCGAGTTTTCCATAAACCAAGGCAAAGACTATGCAAATAAATTTCGAGAGATAATTGCAGACTTATAAATTCCAATTTGTAGAGTTAGATAAATTTGAATTTGTAGGTGTGAATGATGAAAACTTTATATATGATTGGTGGCACTATGGGA
>CALFTN010000037.1 GCA_937916395.1 uncultured Clostridia bacterium
GGAATATTTCATCAGGTGATGCTGCCAGAGGAAATCCAACACCAGACCAAATTGCCAATAATGTTATTAGAAGCTTATCAAAAAATAAAGTTAATATGGTTTTAATGCATGATATAAAAACATATACAAGAGATGGACTAAGAAGTATAATTCGTTATGGAAAAGAAAATGGTTATACATTCGAAAAAATAACTATGTCTACAGAAATGATTACACAAAGAGTAAACAATTAGACTAAAAAATAAAAATAGTATATAATAAGTGCAGGTGATTTCATGAATTTATTTAGACCAACAATGTATAGAAAAGATATATTTGAAATAGATACAAGCACATATGCTCAAATTCTTAAAGAAGAAAGAGAAAACACCTGAAAACCACCGCTATCTGTAAGAATTGGGCCATCCCAACCAGTGAATTTATTAAGACCACCGAGTTCTTTTACAAGCTCGTCGCCTGGTCTTACGTGCAAATGATAAGTATTACAAAGCTGAACCTGACAGTTAATGTCTTTTAAATCATAAGCCGAAAGTCCGCCTTTAATAGCACCACAAGTAGCAACATTTTGGAATGCTGGTGTCTTAACGACACCTTTTACAGTTGTAAATTCACCTAAACGTGCTTTTCCTTCTGTTTTTAAAACTTTAAACATAATGTAATTCCTTTGTTAGTTTATAATATCATCATGCAGTCACCAAAAGAGAAAAATCTGTATTTTTCATCAACTGCAGTTTTATATGCTTTTAACGTTTTTTCGTAACCATAAAATGCAGAAACAAGCATAATTAACGTGCTTTCTGGTAAATGGAAATTAGTAATTAAACCATCAATACACTTAAACTTATAACCAGGATAAATGAAAATATCTGTGTTTCTGTCATCTTCTTTAATTTCACCACAGAATGTTGCAACAGATTCAAGAGTACGGCAACTTGTAGTACCAACAGCAATTACCCTACCCCCTGCTTTTTTGGTGTTTATAATTAATTCTGCGGTTTCTTTAGGTAAATGGTAATGCTCAGTGTGCATTTTGTGGTCTTCAATTTTTTCAGCCTTAACAGGTCTGAATGTACCTAAACCAACATGGAGAGTTACATAACCAATATTAACACCTTTTGCTCTTAACTTTTCTAATATTTCATTAGTAAAATGAAGACCGGCAGTTGGTGCTGCAGCAGAGCCTAATTCTTTAGAATAGACTGTCTGATAACGTTCTTTATCCTGTAATTCTTCGGTTATATAGTGTGGCAAAGGCATCTGACCAACTTTGTCAAGAATATTGAAAAAATTATCGTTTTTATCATAGCTGAATTTAATAATTCTATTTCCGTTTTCCAGAACCTCAGTTACTTCGCACTTTAAAATTCCTTCACCGAATGAAAAAACAGTACCCACTTTTGCACGTTTACCTGGTCCTGCAAGAGCTTCCCATACATCATTTTCTAACTGGTTAAGTAAAAGGAACTCAACAACTGCACCAGTTTCTTCTTTAACACCATAAATTCGCGCTGGTAAAACACGCGTGTTATTTAAAATAAGGGTATCACCTTTATTTAAATAATCGCAAACATCATAGAAATGTTTGTGAAAAATATTATCATTTTCTTTAGATAAAACCATCATTTTTGAAGAATCGCGAGGCTCTAATGGAGTCTGTGCAATAAGTTCTTCTGGTAAATCGTAAAAAAAATCTGATTTATTCATTAAAATACCTTCTAAATAGTAAAAAATAATTGACTTACAAACGCATTTTGTGTTATTATATGTCGGTATGTAAGCGAGGTATATTATAATCTATTTATTTCGTATTTACAAGTATTTTTTAGAAATCCGGAGGTGTACTTATGAAAAAGTACAAAGTTGGTATTATCGGAGCAACTGGTATGGTTGGTCAAAGATTTGCTCTTCTTCTCAGTGAGCATCCTTGGTTTGATGTTACAGTTCTTGCTGCAAGTTCACGTTCAGCAGGTGTTACTTATAAAGAAGCACTCGGCGACCGTTGGTGCATGACAGAACCAACACCAGCAAAATATCTTGATATGGTTGTTCTCGATGCGGAAAAAGATATTGAAAAAATCGCTTCTTCAGTTGATTTTGTTTTCTGTGCGGTTAATATGAGCAAAGAAGAAACAAAAGCACTTGAAGAAAAATATGCTAAAGCAGAATGTCCTGTTGTTTCAAATAACAGTGCTTTCAGAATGGCAGACGATGTTCCAATGGTTGTGCCTGAGTTAAATGCAGACCACATTAAAATCATTGAATCACAAAGAAAACGTCTTGGTACAAAACGTGGCTTTATTGCAGTTAAATCTAACTGCTCACTTCAGTCTTATGTACCAGCACTCTTCCCTCTCCATGAGGAATATGGTGTAAAAGACGTTCTTGTTTGTACTTACCAGGCAATTTCTGGTGCAGGTAAAACCTTTGAAAGATGGCCAGAAATGGTAGATAACGTTATCCCATTCATTGGTGGCGAAGAAGAAAAGAGCGAAAAAGAACCACTCAAGCTTTGGGGTAAAATTGAAGATGGTAAAATTGTTCCTGCTACTTCACCAAACTTCACAGCTCAATGTATCAGAGTTCCTGTATCAGATGGTCATATGGGTGCTGTGTTTGTTCGTTTTGATAAGAAACCAACAAAAGAAGCTATGATTAAAGCTTGGGCTGATTTTAAAGGTAGAGCTCAGGAATTAGAGCTTCCTAGTGCACCAAAGCAATTCCTTCATTATTTTGAAGAAGATAACTGCCCACAAACAAAGCTTCATAGAAATCTTGAAAATGGTATGGCAGTTTCTATTGGTCGTCTCAGAGAAGACACACAATATGATTATAAGTTCGTTTGCCTTGCACACAACACATTAAGAGGTGCTGCTGGTGGTGCTGTTCTTCTTGCAGAGCTTCTCTGTGCAGAAGGTTATATGGACTAATAATAAAATTTATTTTTGGGAGGTCATACTGTGAAAAAACCTATTTTCGCAGGCGCAGGTGTTGCTATTGTCACACCTTTTAAGGACGAAACTCTTAAAATCAATTTTCCACTTTTTGAAGAGTTAATTAATGAACAAATCGAAAACGGAACAGATGCCATTGTTGTGTGTGGTACAACAGGCGAAAAATCAACTCTCGTTTATGATGAACATCTTGAGGCTATAAAAGTTGCGGTTAATGTTACAAAAGGTAGAGTTCCTGTTATTGCAGGCACTGGTAGTAATGACACTATGCACTCAGTTATCCTTTCAAATGATGCTGAAAAATGTGGAGTTGACGGTCTTTTAACAGTTACTCCCTATTATAACAAAGCTTCACAAGACGGCTTGATTGAGTCATTCAGCTACATTGAAAAGCGTGTTTCTACACCGATGATTCTTTATAATGTGCCTAGTAGAACTGGTGTTAACATTTTACCTGAAACTTATTTAGAACTTTCAAAATTACCTTTAATTAACGGTGTAAAAGAAGCAAATGGAGATATTTCAGCATTCTCAAAAACCGTTGCTCTATGTAAGGATAATTTAAATTATTATTCAGGTAATGATGACCAGATTACTGCCTTTATGGCTCTTGGCGCTATTGGTGTTATTTCTGTTCTTTCAAATGTCGCACCAAAGGTTGCTCATAATATTGCAAAATTCGCTTTAGATGGCAATATAAAGGCAAGTAAAGAGCTTCAATTAGAGTATCTTGACCTTTGTAACGCATTGTTTTGTGATGTTAACCCTATTCCAGTTAAAGAAGCTTTATGCTTAATGGGTAAAGATGTAGGCAGATGCAGAATGCCGCTTTCCCCTATTAATGAGAAAAACAAAGCAATTTTAGTTAAGGCTTTAAAGAATCATAACTTGATTTAAAATTTTTCGGAGGAAGTTAAAATGACAAAGATTATTTTAAGCGGTTGTTGTGGTAAAATGGGCAGAACCGTTACCAATATTGTAAACACACGTGATGATTGTCAGATTGTTGCAGGTGTTGATATTGTTGAAGATTCTACTTTAGGTTACCCTGTTTTTGCGACTTTTTCCGATGTCCAGGTCAAAGCAGATGTAATTGTTGATTTTTCAAATCCAGCATTACTTCTTTCAATGTTAGAATACGCAAAATCAACAAACACCGCAGTTGTAATTTCTACAACTGGTCTTTCAGATGAGCAAATTAAAACAGTTGAAGAATTTTCAAAAGAAATTCCTGTTTTCTTCTCTTATAATATGTCAATGGGTGTTAGTCTTCTTTGTGAGCTCGCAAAAACAGCGGCCAAGGTTTTAGGTAATGACTTTGATATTGAAATTGTTGAAGCACACCACAACCAGAAATTAGACGCACCAAGCGGAACCGCTTTAATGTTAGCGGATTCTATTAAAGAAGAATTACCAGAAGTTTATTATGAATATGACCGACACTCAAAAAGACAAAAACGAAGCGAAAAAGAGATTGGTATTCATTCAATTCGTGGTGGCAATATTGTTGGCGAGCACGAGGTTATCTTTGCCGGTAATGACGAGATTGTAAAACTCAGTCACTCTGCACGTTCTAAAGCAATTTTTGCACAAGGTGCAGTTAATGCCGCCATCTTCTTAAATGGTAAAACACCAAGAATTTATAATATGAAAGACCTTGTTAATGGTTAAAAATTACACCCAACATCATCAAAAATGATGCTGGGTGTTTTGTTTATTATTCTTCTAAAAACTTAATTGCTTTTTCATATTTTGCTTTTCGTTCTAATGCTTTTTCATCGATTACAGAAAGTCTCGATAAATCACTGTTGTGCTTTAAGTCTGCAAGTTTTACTTTGGTTGCAATTTTATTCTTTTTTATCTCCCCTACATATTCCATATAAGGAGTATTTTTATCGTGTGTAAGAAGCTTTAAAGCATTTATAATTTCATTATTAAAGCCTTGTTTTTCTAAATCCTCAAAGGTAATAGCTGTATCTTCAACTACATCGTGAAGAAGTGCTACAACAGTTGTAGCTTCATCATTCATTTGCTCTGCTAAATGAAACGGATGAAACACATAAGGCATACCACTTTTATCAACCTGCTCTTTATGTGCTTCAAAACAGAGTTTTAAAGCTTTTTTAGTTAAGTCAGTATAAATCATTTTATCACCATTTAAAATAAGGCTACTGCAAAAGTGCAATAGCCTTAAAATTTTTAATAAGCTTTACCCCAGTAAACCATTTGTGTAGCAGGCTTGCCACAGCAAACGCATTTATCTGAAAGAGTTTCTTGCTCGAATGGAATACAACGAGAGCCAACGCCTGTGAGCTCTTTAACCTTGTCTTCACATTCTTCTTCACCGCACCACATAGCTTTAATAAAGCCGTCACCATTCTCAGCAAGTGCTTTATTAATTTCATCAATTGTAGTGCAAGCGAATGTGTGTTTATTTAAGTTCTCAAGGGCTTTGTCATAAATAGCCTTAGCAAAATCCTGGAGAGCCTTTGTGATTTCAGCCTCAAGATTATCAAGAGAAACAAAGATTTTTTCTCTGTTATCACGACGTACTAAAACACATTGATTGTTTTCAATATCTTTAGGACCAATTTCAAGACGAAGAGGAACGCCCTTCATCTCATATTCAGCGAACTTCCAGCCAGCAGAGTTATCACTGTCGTCAACCTTAACTCTAAAAGATTTTGCGAGTCTTTCTTTTAACTCGTAAGCCTTGTCTAAAACGCCTTCCTTATGCTGAGCAATTGGAAGAATAACTACCTGAATTGGTGCAACGTCTGGTGGAAGTACAAGACCGTTATTATCACCGTGTGACATAATAATAGCACCAATAAGTCTTGTTGTAACGCCCCAGGATGTCTGGTGAACGTAAGAAAGCTTATTTTCTTTATCTTGATAAGTCATATTAAATGCTCTTGCAAAGCCATCACCAAAGTAGTGAGACGTACCAGCCTGAAGAGCTTTACCATCATGCATAAGCGCTTCAATAGCATAAGTAGAAACTGCACCAGCAAATTTATCGCTTTCAGTCTTTTTACCTTTAACAACAGGCATACAAAGAGATTGTTCACAGAAATCAGCATAGATGTTAAGCATCTGCTCAGTTTCAACAATAGCCTCTTCTGCAGTAGCATGAACTGTGTGGCCCTCTTGCCATAAAAATTCTCTTGTTCTTAAAAATGGTCTTGTTGTTTTTTCCCAACGAACAACGCTACACCATTGGTTATAAAGCTTTGGTAAATCTCTGTGAGATTGAATAATTTTTGCGTAATGCTCACAGAAAAGTGTTTCTGAAGTTGGTCTTACGCAAAGTCTCTCTTCAAGTTCTTCACTACCACCGTATGTAACCCAAGCAACCTCTGGAGCAAAGCCTTCAACGTGGTCTTTTTCTTTTTGTAAAAGACTTTCTGGGATAAACAAAGGCATATAAACATTTTCATGACCAGTTCTTTTAAAATGACCATCAAGAATTCTTTGAATATTCTCCCAGATAGCATAGCCATAAGGACGAATAATCATACACCCCTTAACACTTGAATAGTCAACAAGGTCTGCTTTTTTAACAACGTCTGTATACCATTGAGCAAAGTCAACATCCATAGATGTAATTGCTTCAACCATTTTTTTCTGATCTGCCATTATAAAATACTCTTTTCTAATTAATTTTCTTCAATATATTTAACTAAATCACCAATAGTTTTCATACCCTCAAGAGCTTCATCAGGAAGCTCAATAGAAAACTCATCTTCAACAGTCATAACAAGGTCAACAAGGTCAAGAGAGTCAATGTCAAGCTCGTCTGTGAGTGAAGTGTTCATTGTAATAAGTTCTTCATCAATTTCAAAATCTTCAATAATGATTGTTTTAAGTTTATCGAAAACCATAAAAACAACTCCTATAATTTATTTTTACATAATACTGTAGTATGATTTTATAAAGTTTATCAGGATTTGTCAATAGTTTTTAAAAAAGAATTGAATTTATTTTCCAAAAAAGAAAAAGTGTGGATACATCACATAAATGCATCCACACAAAAAATCACTTATTAAACAATTTGTTAAATTCTTTATAAATTATTGGTGAAATCAAGCTATAAATTGTAAGATTTACAGTGGCTTTAATTAAGTTGAAGCCTATACAAACTGCTAAAAAGCCGTTTATAAAGCCCTGAACATCAATTCCCATAAATTTAGAAACCATCCACATATTCATAGGAATCATAACGAGTGTCATAACAATAACACCTAAAACATTAGAAATTAAAACACCTTTTATACCATCAATTTTCTTTCTTATGAACCAGACAACTAAAATTGTAAGACTTGATGAAACAAAGTGCATAAAGAATCCGATAATTCCACTTGAAGCACTTACGGTAGTCGCCTGAATAAGACAAACAACAAAGAGTGTTACAATTGAATAAACAGGCCCTAAAAGTGATGAACACAAAAGAATTGGCACATCTGAAAATTCCATCTCATAAAACGGTGCAGATGGAAAAATCGGAAAGCGGATTGTAACCATTAACACTAATGAAAGTGCCGCAAGAACCCCTGCTGTTGTGAGCCTTTGGAGATTTTGTTTGTTTGTGTATTTTGTTTTCATTAAATACAACACCTTTCAAAAAAATAATCGCCCCGAAAGACTCAGGGCGAATAACAAAAGGTTTCGTAAAAAGAATTAAAAAAATTCAAATTGCTGAAATCTTCTTTCATCCGGACTATACCGTCGGTTTGGGAATTTCACCCAATCAACCAAAAAATGGCTCGCAGACTTTACTGCCGGTGGGGAATTACACCCCGCCCTGAAGTTTCGTACTAGTATATAATAGCATAAATTTAAGTTTTGTCAACAAAAATTATAGAAAATTTAATACCAATCGTCGTAAGGATTGTTATTATCAACGTCATAATAATCATTTCTTTCTGCATTGAAAGTTGCGTTAGTGAATTCTGGATGTGTCTTTTTAAATTCATCAAGTGCATTTTTCGCTTCAAGCCAAGTTTTATTATATTCAAAAATCCCGTTTTTTGATAATTTTGTATCGTTTGGGTTTGCAGAAAAAGGATTGATATAAACCTTATTGGCAGAAAGGTATAAAGCTTCTTTTGCCCTAAATGAAATATCTTTGTCATCTTCATCTGCAAGTTTAGCAAGTACAGGTATACCACTTACACCTAAAGAACTAATCTGATATACGTCAATTTCTATTTTACCAGTTTTGAAATTTTTATAGTTATAATCAGCAATAACTGTGTTGATGTTAACTAATGAAATTGATAACAATGTTAATGTGCAAACAACAATTATTGGCTTTATATATTTAAAGTGCTCAATTAAAAGCTTTAAAATTATTATTACAAAAATAACAGCAAGCATCAACATAAAAATTGTCGTTAAAACTCTTAATCTTGTAAGCCCATAAATTGAAATATATTTCATCATTTTAAATATCGCAGTTGATATATAGAAAATTGTAAAACTCGAAATAAAAAATAATACTGACTTTGTTGATTTTGGTATTTTAAAATCGCTTCGTTTTACATTTATTGCAGTGCAACTTAAAATAACAAAATTAATGAAAACAATTACTGCCATCTGAAAGAAGCCACTTCTTGCAAACTCAGCCGCGGTGTAATCTTCGGGCAAAACAAATTTGAAAGCATCAACAATATATGCAAGTTGTGTAAACAAGTAAAATAAATAAACAATTGAAATTGAAATCAAAAATGCATTAATACCACTTACCACAATTTTACCATTATATTTTTTAATATCTTCTTTCTCTAGTAAAGGTGATTTTTTCAAATAAAAAATTAAACTATAAAAAATTGGTGCTAATATAAGTGTAATTAAAACTGCAGTAAATATTAACGCTGTATTTTCAAATATTTTAGTTATAACAGCTTCGAATGCTATATCTGATGATGAAAGCAATGGAATTATTATAAACAATACCGGAACAGCAACTGTAAATCCAATAAAAGCAGAAGAAAAACTTTTGAGTTTATTGTTTTTTATGCTCCCCTTTATGCTTTTAAAAGGTGAAAAAATATTTTCGAGCATCTTTGTAGCAGGCTTCAGAAATGCATCAAAAATCCAATAATAGTTTGAGGCTTTTTCTGCTATATTATCTGAAATCCCTGTAAAGCTAACAACTAAAATAAAAAGCAAGTAAATAACAGTAATGAATTTAATCAATCCATCGTTATTAAGTGAAAAAGAAGCAATTAAAAGTAATGAAGAAACAAATAAAAATGAATTAAATACTTTACCTTCAGACTTTTTATTAAAAAGATAAAAAAATACAAATGTGACAAATATGAACATTGTTGTAGTAAAACCAAAATTAAAAAGATTGATTATACCGATATATGAAACAAAAAATAAAATTACAGTTGTAGCGATTAAACCGATTAAATCCTTTTTAGTAAACTCAACTTCAGTTAAAGGATTAACTTTTTTAATAGGCATTGGTGCAAAATTATTAATAATTTGATTATTTGAATTTGCAGAAGTCACAAAATTTACATTGTTAAAATCGTTATTCATAATCATTATTCCCTTCATCTATAAATTCAAGAATATCGCCAGGTTGACAATTTAGCTCTTTGCAAATAGCAGAAAGGGTTGAAAACCTTACTGCTTTCGCCTTACCTGTTTTTAAAATTGAAAGATTTGCTTGGGTCAGCCCTATTTTAGACGCTAATTCACCAGATGACATCTTTCTTTTTGCTAACATTACATCAAGATTTACAATTATTGCCATTTTATCCGTTCCTTTACCAATTACATTCGTGTTTAATGAAATCTTCCCAACTATCTCCGATAGTATCTAAATCTTCAGATTCAAAATAAATGTATGCAATTTCATGTGTTGATTCAGATACACCAACAAAAGCCAGATATTTTGGATATTCAAGGGAATATCTATCAATATCTAAAACCTTAATTTTAAAAGAATCAACACAAATTTCATCAGAATATTTTTCGTCAAAAGAAAACTGTTCATTAATTTTTTCTTTTTCAATTTCAAAATTTTCATCACTATACATAACTTTTAAAATATAAGAGCGTCTACCAAAAAGACTGTCGTCAAGTGTATATTTAAAAGATAAATTTTTATATTCATTAAGTTCTTCAATACTGGGCAAATATTCAACTCTTTCAACTAAATCATTGTAATATGTAACATCATCACTTTCACTAATGTTTGATGGTATCAATGATAAAAAACCCAAAACACAAAATACTATATAAGAAAGAAATAAATACAAAATTATGCTGAAAGTGATAATTATTTTTTTCTTCAAAAAAAATCACCTCAAACAGTTAAATCATTTTCATCTTTCAGCTCTGCACCATATTCAAATGCATTTTTTATGACTGTCAAAAATAACCACATAAAAAGTCCCGCTGCTGGAATCGGTAAAGATGCTAAAAACTCCACACAAAGAGGTAAAGAAAGTGGCACAATTGAAAGACAACACCACGAGAGTTTAGAAAGTATTTTTGTAGTTTCTTTAGAGAAAATAACATCACTTTTAATTTGAAGTAAAAATTTGAATAAAAGAATTAAAGTCGCTGCGGCAGATGGTGAGCATAAATAAAAGACTAAAACAAGTATTTTATATGAATCAATATCTCTGCCAATAAAATTACAATACCAATTAAACAACGCTGGTGCTAAAAATAATAAAACCCCAAAAACAATACTTAAAAATATTAAAATACAAAATAGAATTTTTATAGACCTTTTAAAATTTTTCATTAAATCAACTCCTTGTCACTCATAATAACTGGTTTTTATCGTTTGTCAATAAAAATTTATTGTTTGTTACGAAATTGTAATAATCTGTAAATACTTTTAGTTGACATTCCTTTTCATTTATAATATAATTTCTTTGTATGTAATAAATTAAAATTTAGGTGGTAATTCTAATGGGAATTTACGAAGAATTAGTTGCTCGTGGGCTTATTGCTCAGGTAACAAATGAAGAAGAAATCAGAGAAATGGTTAATGCCGGTAAAGCTAAGTTTTACATTGGCTTTGACTGTACTGCTGATAGCCTTACTGCTGGTCACTTTATGGCTCTTACTTTAATGAAAAGACTTCAGATGGCTGGTAACCAACCAATAGCTCTCATTGGTGGCGGTACTACTATGATTGGTGACCCATCTGGCAGAACAGATATGAGAAAAATGCTCACTAAAGAAGATATTCAGCATAACGCTGATTGCTTCAAAAAACAAATGGAGCGTTTTATTGAATTCGGCGAAGGAAAAGCACAAATGGTCAATAACGCTGAATGGCTCTTAAATCTTAACTATGTTGAGCTTTTAAGAGAGGTTGGTGCTTGCTTCTCAGTTAACAATATGTTAAGAGCTGAATGTTACAAACAAAGAATGGAAAAAGGTCTTAGCTTTCTTGAATTCAACTATATGATTATGCAGAGCTATGACTTCTACTATCTCTACAAAAACTATGGCTGTAATATGCAATTTGGTGGCGATGACCAGTGGAGCAATATGCTCGGTGGTACAGAGCTTATAAGAAAGAAGTTAGGTAAAGATGCTCACGCTATGACTATTACCCTTCTTACAGACTCACAAGGTAACAAAATGGGTAAAACTGCAGGCAACGCTGTTTGGCTTGATGCTAATAAAACATCACCTTACGATTTCTATCAATACTGGCGCAATGTTGCTGACAGTGACGTATTAAAATGTATAAGAATGCTTACTTTCTTACCATTAGAAGAAATTGATAAAATGGATTCTTGGGAAGGTAGCGAGCTTAATAAAGCAAAAGAAATTTTAGCTTATGAATTAACAGCACTCGTTCACGGTAAAGAAGAAGCAGAAAAAGCACAAAGTGCTGCAAAATCTGTTTTTGGCGCTGGCGGCAACTCAGAAAACATGCCTTCTACTTCCCTTTCTGCTGAAGATTTTACTGATGAGGGTATTAATATTATTGATGCACTTATTAAAGCAGAGCTTGTTACTTCACGTGGCGAAGCAAGACGCCTTATTGAACAAGGCGGTGTTAGTGTGGATAACGAAAAAGTTACTGCTGTTTCATACGTAATCCCTGTTTCTGACTTTGAAAAAGGCTATGTAATTATTAAAAAAGGTAAAAAGGTATTCCACAAGATTATTAAATAAGAAGAATTATGGGTAAATTATTTAATGCTTATGTATCTGCTTACAGAATGGATACAAAAGAGTGGAATGAATTTTTAGAGGTTGCCGGTGATATTTATAATTCGCCACAATTACAAAGTTTAGAAGGCTTTGTTCAGCATTTTAACATAAATCGACTTCAGCATATTAGAAGCGTTGCTTTTTTAAGCTTTTTGGTTTCCAGAAAATTGGGTTTGAATTTCAAAGAAACTGCAAGAGCTGCTACAATGCACGACTTATTTTATTACGACTGGCATGAGGATGATTTAAGCCATAAATTACATGGACTTCGTCATCCGAAATTCGCTTTAAAAAATGCTTTCTATTTGTGTGGCACTTTAACCAAAAGAGAACAGGATATTATTAAACGCCACATGTGGCCACTTACAATAATTCCCCCGAAATATCCCGAAAGCTATGTTGTTACTATGATGGATAAATACTGTGCAATGATTGAGTCTTTTTATTCAACAAATGAAAAATTCAGAAAAAAATTAGACGATATGTTAGGGTTAGAAAAATGACAATTTACGATTATTTTATTTATTTCTACCTTTATAGCTTTGTTGGTTGGTTCTTTGAATCATGTTATTGTTCATTAAGACCTAAAAAATGGATTAATCGTGGTTTTTTACGTGGTCCGTTTTGCCCTATTTATGGTGTTGGTGCTTTAACAATTTTAATTTGCCTTTTGCCATTCAGGTCAATGACAAGTAACGATTATGTTAATGAACTACTAATTTTCGTTGTTGGTATGGTTGTTTGTGATTTGGTTGAGTATTTCACAAGCTTTGTAATGGAAAAGGCATTTAACGCTCGTTGGTGGGATTATTCAACTCAGCCTTTTAATTTGCATGGTAGAATTTGTCTTACTCATACGCTTTATTGGGGAACTTGCTCTTGCCTTTTCCTTTACGTGCTACACCCTTTAGTTGACGTTTATTTTGTAAGTCAGATAAATATCGAATCAAGAAAAACACTTGTTTATATAATTACTACAGTCTTTGTTATTGATGTTATTAACACAATTATAAATGCATTAGGTATAAGAGAATATTTTGTAAAATTTAAAGAGCTTTCTGATGATATTGTTGAGTTTACAAATATTGTAATTACCTCTACCGGTAATTCAATCGGTGAATTTTCTGATGAAAGACGAGTTGAATTTGCAAAAAAGCTTAATGAATTTAAATTAAGACAAGACGAATTATTTGATATAAAGAAAAAAAAGCATATTAAAATGCTCCGAAGATTATCTCACTCTTTCCCATTCATTTTTAAAAGGGTTAAAAAGAGAATGGAAAACATTGATAACCTGTTAAACAACCTTATTAACCTTATTGAAGGTAAAAAATAAAGTAAAAAGGATTGATTATAATGAATTTAAAACACAGCTTTTACAGAGCTTATCAAAGTGTTTACAAGGTAGCTATGGGTGCTCTTGACTGGACACCACCTGAACTCTTACAGGGTGCTGGTGCAATAAAAAAACTCCCTGCTTTAGTTAAAAAGCAAGGCGTAAATAATGTACTTATTGTGACAGATAAAGGTCTTATGGGGCTTCATTTACTTGATTCTTTATTTGAGGGTCTTGAGAACGAAGGCATTAAATATACTGTATTTGATGGAGTTCAACCCAACCCAACTATTTATAATGTTGAAGATGCTTTAAAGCTCTACCACGACAATGGCTGTGAAGCGTTTATTGCTTTTGGTGGCGGTTCACCTATGGACTGTGCAAAGGTTACAGCGGCAAAGGTTGCAAGACCAAATAAATCAATTCCATCAATGCGTGGTCAGTTAAAGGTTTTAAAGAAAACTCCTCTTATTTTTGCAGTTCCTACAACTGCTGGTACTGGTTCAGAAACTACTCTTGCAGCAGTTATTTCTAACCCAGATACACACGAAAAGAATGCAATTAATGACCCTGTTCTTCGTCCTAAATTTGCAGTTCTTGACCCAGAGCTTACAGTTGGTCTTCCACCTCATATCACTTCAACAACTGGTATGGATGCTCTTACACACGCTGTTGAGGCATTTATTGGCAGAAGTAACGTTAAATCAACAGAAGATGCGGCTTTAAAGGCTACAAAGCTTATTTTCGAGAACATTGAAAAGGTTTATGAAGATGGCAAAAATATTGAAGCAAGAGAAAATATGCTTGTTGCTTCATTCTACGCTGGTGTTGCATTCACAAGAGCTTATGTTGGCTATGTTCACGCAATCGCTCACAACTTAGGCGGTATGTATGGTATTCCTCACGGACTTGCAAATGCAGTAATTCTCCCTTACATACTCGAGTTCTTCGGCGACTCTGCTCACCACAGACTTGCAATTTTAGCAGACGTTGCTGGTATTACAGATGGACTTACAACTGAAAAAGAAAAAGCAGAAAAATTCATTGAAGCAATTAAAGAGCTTAACAGAAAAATGAATATTCCTGATAAATTTGAGGGTATTAAGGATGAGGATATCGAGTTAATTGCTACACGTGCTCTTAAAGAAGGTAACCCACTCTACCCTGTTCCAAAGATTATGAATCTTGAGGAATGTAAAGCGATAATAAAAAATTTACAGAAATAAAGTTAAAAGAACCTGTATCAAGCAGGTTCTTTTTTATTTTTATTTGTATTAAAGCTGTTAAGAAAATAGCGTATAATCGAAACAGCTATAATGCCACCACCAATAGCGATTGCAACCTTACCAGTTGTAAGAAGTTGAGCACCGAATTCATTATAGTCTTTAATAAGCAAACTTCTCATTGCCTGATAAAGTGTTCCACCAGGAACTAAAGCAATACAACCAGGTAATAAGAATATAGTTGCAGGTGCCTTGCCGATTCTCGCACAAATTTCTGCAAAGCCTGCTGTAGCAAACGATGCCAACATATTTGCAATAAATAAATCATCACTTATATATTCAAGACAAACAAAATAAACTACACAAGCAACAAGACCATCTATTGCTGCAAGTGGAATGTGTTTAACACGAAGTCTAAAAATTATTGCAAATCCTATTGTACTTAAAACACCAGCAATAATTTTTATAATAATGTCAATACTCAATTAAACACACCCCCGAAAATCATCATAGCAACAGTAAATCCGAAGGCTACCATTACAGCAGTTAAAACTGCCTGAACTAATTGAATAATACCTGAAACTGTATCGCCAAAGAGCAAGTCTCTTACAGCGTTACCAAAAGCAAGACCTGGTATAAGTAACATAATAACACCAATAAGAATCATATCGGTATTACTACCTATTCCAAATGAAATTAAAGCGAGTGAAACAACTGCGCCAACAAATGAAGAAATAACCGAGTGAATCATTGAATTGACAAATGCAGTTTTATGTAAATTAAAAAATGTAACAACTACACCAGCTATTGCAGCAACCAAAGCATCATAAAGATTGCCCCCAAAAAATACTGCAAAGCCACCAGCACCTAAAATTCCACCTAAATAACAAATTATTTCAGGGAAAGGCTTGCCATTTTTTGCTTTACTGATTTCATTCTCAACGTCCTCTAAAGTAATTTTTTTAGAACAGACATCTCGTGAAATATTATTCATTTTTTCTAAAAGATACATATTGTTACTGTTCTGGTAAACTCTGCGCACTTGAGAAGAATGTGTTCCATCTTCCATTCTGATATTAGCAATAATAAGAGATGGCAAAGCAAAAATATCTGCAAATTCTGCACCATAAGCTACACAAATTCTTCTAACTGTATCTTCAATTCTATAAGGCTCACCACCGCAACGAAGTATACTCTCGCCAATATCAAGTGCTTTAGCAAGAATATAATCTGCCGAGTAGGATTTAGTAGAAACATCTGACATTGAAAAAACCTCAATAATTATTTTGTCATTTTCTCTTGCTTAACCTTATGGTCAATTACATGACGAGAAGCAAGCTCAGCAGTAACCTCTTCAAGAGAAATACCCATTTCTATCATAAGCACCATTACGTGATATGTCAAGTCTGCAATTTCATAAATTGTTTCTTTTTTATCATTTGCTTTACCAGCAATAATAACCTCTGTTGACTCTTCACCAACCTTTTTGAGAATTTTATCAATACCCTTTTCAAAAAGATAAGTTGTGTAAGAGCCTTCCTTTTTCTCAATTTTTCTGCCAACAAGCATTTTCATAAGATTTTCCATAGAAAATTCATTGTTTAATTCTTCATTTTCATAAACCAAGTCATTAAAGCAAGAATCTGTACCTGTGTGACACGCTGGGCCATCTTTTTTAACAACAACTGTTAAAGCATCTTTGTCACAATCTGCAGTAATGCTAACAATGTGCTGATAATTACCGCTTGTTTCACCTTTGAGCCACAATTCTTGTCTTGAACGACTGTAAAAACAAGTTAAGCCCTTTTCTAAAGAAATTTTAAGACTTTCTTTATTCATATAAGCTAAAGTTAAAACCTTTTTAGTTGCATAATCTACAACTATTGCAGGGATAAGTCCCTTTTCATCAAATTTAAGTTCTTCAATATTTAACATAATATACTCCTTAAGATTTTAATATCATTGACTGTTTGTTATTTTCACTACCCCAGATTATTTCTAATTCTAATGGGATATTGGATTTGAATGTGATATCAGGCTTTTCATCCTCTGATTTTCTTTCATTACAAATAAGTGTTAACTCACCATCTGTTTTAAATGGATATTGCTCAATACCATGTTTTTCTAAGAGTGTAACATCCCATATAATTCTGTTATTTTCTGCATCTGGCTTAATACCAAAAACAAATTCAAAAAGAATTGAAATCGGTGAAATGCCAGTCCAACCAACAAAATCTTTCATTGCTGGTTTACCTTTTGAAGGTCTACCATTATTAACATATTCAGGAGCATAGTTTTCAAATACAGTATTTGTATCTTTAAACACCTCAACTACTGCATAAAGATGCTCCATAGCAATCTGGTGTGAAAGGTCATACTTCTTATATTTATCAAGACCTTTTAAAATCATATAGTTTGTTGGTGCCCATACACCACCGCACCAATAGCCACCTGTACTCTCATATTCAGAGTTATCTTTTGCAAGACAAGGCACTCTGTTGGGAGTTTTAAAGAGCTTTTCATCATTTAGGTTAGCAATAAATTTTTCTACTCTGTTTTGAGGAACTGTTTCTGCAAGTAAATTCCAGAAAGCACCAGCGTGATGAACGTAATTAAACTCGCCATTTTTCCAAAGGTCATAATAAAAGTTTGTTTTTTCATCCCAGAGCTTTTCGTTTATAACCTTAAAAAGCATATTTGCTTCAGTATCAAGCTCTTCAATATACTCGCTTTTACCTAACACCGCTGCCATTTTAATTAATACACGGCAGTCATAAAGTGCCTGGGCACAAGCATCAACCCAAATCATATGACCGTGGCTGAAAGGCTCTGAATAGCCTTTTTGCTGACGTGGCAGATTATCCATACCACATCCCCAACCACTTGAAAAATATGTACCATCAGGCCAGGTGTGAGTTTCTTTTAAAAACCTGTGATAAGAAAGAAGAACTGGAAAAACTCTTTTAAGTCTTTCAATATCACCAAAATTTAAAAAGTACTCCCATTCGCACCAAGCCATAATTTCAGGACCAGTTGCAGATGGGTCCCAACGAGTAAACATATCTTTACCAGTTACAGCATCAATCTGACGACAAATAAAACCGTCATCGTGCTGATGTGAATAAAAATTATCTAAGGTACCCTGAAATTTAAAAATCCTGTCTGCATACTTACCAAACATAAGCATAAACACAGAGTCCCACATAAAAGTACAACCATCAAAAGCTGTGTCAATAAAATTAGAAACAAAGCCTGTATTTTCGTGTGGCTTTCTTAAATTCTTGAATGCAAGTTCCCATGCACGCCAATAGCAGTCAATATAATCCTTATGATTATCCCACAAAGGCTGAGGAAGCTTTGCTTTTGAACCTTCAAAGGTTGGTAACTCCTCTTTGCTCATTGGCTGGTCAACGAAAGTATTCTCAATAACGGGAATAAATTCATCTAATATAGTCATTTCGCTTTCTTTATCAAAACCCATAAATTAAACCTCAAAATTTATAATCTGACATTTATTTTATTCTCTTTTAAGAGTAATTTCAAGTCTTTTATTTCTACTTCTCCAAAATGGAATATTGAAGCGGCAAGACCAGCATCAATTGTAGGGATTTCATTAAATAATTTAACAAAATCTTCACTGCACCCAGCACCGCCAGAAGCAATAACAGGAACGTTAACTACGTCACAAACTGCTTTGAGCATCTCAATATCAAAGCCTTTTTTAACACCATCAGTATCAATAGAGTTTACGACTATTTCGCCAGCTCCGTTACTAACGCCATTTTTTATCCATTCTATAGCGTTAATACCAGTGTCTTCCCTACCACCTTTAGCAAAAAGACGAAATTCTCCATTTACACGCTTAATATCGCAAGAAAGAACAACACACTGGTCACCATATTTTAATGCAGCTTCTTTAATTAAATCAGGGTTTCTTATAGCGCCAGAGTTTACGCTGACTTTATCGGCACCGCATTTTAAAACTCTGTCAAAATCATCAACAGTATTTATGCCACCACCAACAGTAAGTGGAATAAATATTTGAGAAGCAACTTCTCTTAAAACATCAATAAAAAGCTTTCTTTCTTCAAATGAAGCCGTAATATCATAAAAAACAAGCTCGTCTGCACCAGCATTACTGTAATATTTAGCAAGTTCAACAGGTGAAGAAACATCTGAAAGACCTTCAAACTGAACGCCTTTAACAACTCTGCCATTTTTAACATCAAGGCACGGAATAATTCTTTTTGTAATCATTTTGCCACCTCGATTGCTGTCTTAAGGTCAATTGCTCCTGTGTAATACGCTTTACCGATAATCGCACCATATAAATTCATTTCTCTTAATGCTTTAATATCTGTAATATCAGTAACGCCACCAGAAGCAGTAATATCTATTGAATACTTCTCTGAAAGTTCTTTATAAAGCTCTCTGTTTACCCCTTTCATTGCACCATCCTTTGAAATATCGGTACAAATTACAGTAGTAACGCCTAAAGATGTCATTTTATCAAAAAATTCTTCTGCCTTATACTTGGATTTTTCAACCCAGCCTTTAATTGCAACATAACCATCAAGTAAATCAATACCAACTGCAATCTGACCAGGCTTCGGATATTTTTTTAAAGCAGTCTTTAAAAATTCTTCATCTGTAACTGCCGCTGTACCAATAATTACACGGTCGAGACCAGCATTTAAATATGTATCAACAGTTTCAATTGAACGAATACCGCCACCAATTTCTGTGAAAAGATTTGTATTATCAACAATTTTCTTTATAACCTCAATGTTAGGAGTGGTACCAAGCTTTGCACCCTCTAAATCTACAAGGTGAATAAATTTTGCACCAGCATTTTCAAAATCCTTTGCAACTTCAAGTGGGTTTTCGTTGTAAACAGTCATCTGATTATAATCACCTTTGAAAAGACGGACTGCTTTTCCATCATAAAGGTCAATTGCTGGAAAAATATTCATAATTTAGTCCCCCATTTCACAAAATGCTTTTAAAATATTAAGACCTACATCGCCACTTTTTTCTGGATGGAACTGACAACCAAAAATGTTATCCTTCTGAACAGATGCAGTAACATCAATTCCATACTCAGAAGTTGCAATTACATTTTCATCACAATCAGTAGCAAAATAAGAATGAACAAAGTAAACAAAATCACCATCATTTATGAATTTAAAAAGTGGAGATTTTCTATTTTTAAATTCAAGCGAATTCCAGCCGATATGAGGAATTTTTAATTCAGGTGGAATTTTACCCTCAAGAGGTACAATATTGCCTTTAATGAGGTTTAAACCATCGAATTCTCCATATTCAAAGCTTTTCTCAAAAAGCATTTGCATACCAAGGCAAATTCCTAAGAGTTTTTTGCCCTTTTTTGCTTCATCAATTACTACCTGGAATAATCCTGATTCCTGTAATTTTTGTTTTGCATCAGAAAATGCACCTACACCAGGAAGAATAATTGCGTTTGAATCTAAAATTTTCTGTTTATCACTTGTAACAATTGTGTCGGCACCAATGCTTTTAAGTGATGAGCTTAAAGAGAAAAGGTTACCTACACCGTAATCAACAATACTAATCATTATAAAACACCCTTTGTTGATGGTAATTGGTCTTTGAAGTTTTCGTCAAGCGCTACTGCAGTTCTGAGGCTACGTGCGAAAGATTTAAAAATACCTTCTGCAATGTGGTGTGAGTTTTCACCAGCCATCTTTTTTATGTGTAATGTGATTTCTGCACATCTGGTAAGAGCCATAAAGAATTCTTCAACTAATTCAGTGTCAAAATCACCTATTTTCTGTGTAGGAAAAGCTACATCGAATCCTAAAAAGCTTCTACCAGAAATATCAAGTGCAGTAAGAACTAAAGATTCATCCATCGGTAGAATTGTATCAGCGTAACGATTGATACCCTTTTTATCGCCTAATGCTTCAAGTAACGCCTTACCTAACACAATACCTACATCTTCAACTGTGTGGTGGTAATCAACGTTTATATCACCTTTACAAGTTACAGCTAAATCAATTTTAGAATGTTTACTGAAAAGCGTTAACATGTGGTCAAAAAAACCACAACCAGTGTTTATTTTGCTTTCACCCTTACCATCAAGGTTTAAGGAAAGCTCAATTTTTGTTTCTTCTGTATTTCTTTTTATAGTTGAAGTTCTCATTTTACTTCTCCTTTTATAATACAAATTGTTTCAATAAGCTTTTGCATTTGCTCTTTTGTGCCTATTGTAATTCTGTTAAAATCTTTAATTTTTTCATCAGTGAAGTGTCGTACTAAAACACCTTTTGATTTCAACGCCAAATAAAGGTCTTCGCCACTGATAAAATCAGCCTTAGCAAACACAAAGTTTGCTTTTGATGGTAAAACCGAAAATCCAAGTTTTTCTAATTCATTAACAGTATACTCTCTTGCTTTAATAATTTTTTTTGCATTATCTTTGTAATAATTATCACTTTCTAAGGCAGCAACACCAGCTAAAAGTGTTAAGCGGTTTATACTGTATGGATTAGTTGAAAACTTAATTTTTTCAAGGTCTTTTATAATTTCTTCATTACCAATTGCAAAACCAAGTCTTGCACCAGCCAAGCTTCTTGATTTTGAATAAGTCATAACAACTAAAAGATTATCATATTTCTTTGTCAATTCATAAGCTGAGTCAGCACCAAAATCAACGTAAGCTTCATCAATTAAAACTACGTTGTTGGGGTTTGTTTTAACAATTTGTTCAACTTCATCTAAAGTCAAAGCAATGCCAGTTGGTGCATTTGGGTTTGCAATTACAACGAATTTATTTTGATTGCAATAATCATTTATATCTATTGTAAAATCTTCTTTTAATGGCACCCTTTTGTAATTCACACCATATAAATCTGCATAAACCTTATAGAAACCATAAGAAATTTCAGGAAAGACAGCTTCAACATCACCACCACAAAATGCCATAAAGCTGAAATTTAAAATGTCATCTGAACCATTTGAAACATAAATGTTTTTACTTTCAACATCATAAATTTCTGCTAACTTATTCTTTAAAAGCTTACATTCCGGGTCGGAATATAAATTCAATTTACTTACTTCTTCACTGTTTATCACATTTAAAACTGATTTTGAGGGCGGATATGGTGATTCATTTGTATTTAATTTAATATATTGCTGGTCCTGCGGTTGCTCACCTGGTGTATATTCCTTTAAAGACCAGTATTTTTCATTTAAAAATCTACTCATTATTTTTCAAACCTTATTGTTGTACTTTTAGCGTGTGCTCCTAAGCCTTCGCTCTGGGCAAAGTAAGCAACATCGTCTTTAATTTTTTCTAATGCCTCAGCTGTGTAATATGTATATTGTGTTTTCTTAACAAAATCATCAACTGATAAAGGACTTGAGAATTTTGCAGTACCACTTGTAGGCAAGGTGTGGTTAGGACCTGCATAATAATCACCCAAAGCCTCAGGGCAATTTTTACCCATAAATATTGAACCGGCATTATCGATTAAATCAAGATAATCGAATGGATTATCAACACAGATTTCAAGGTGTTCAGGTGCTATTTCGTTAGCAATTTTAACTGCCTCTTCTATTGAAGAAGAAACAATAATTTTACCATTATTATCAATAGATGCTCTTGCAATTTCAGCTCTTGGTAATAATGGAATTTGTCTTTCCAACTCTTCAATTACCTTGTCAGCCAAACTGTCACTATCAGTAACTAAAACAGCACTTGCCATTTTATCGTGTTCAGCTTGTGAAAGCAAGTCTGCCGCAACATTTTTGGCTTCACAAGTACCATCTGCAATAACAAGAATTTCAGATGGTCCTGCAATCATATCAATAGAAACCATTCCATAAACTTGCTTTTTTGCTTCTGCAACAAATGCGTTACCAGGTCCCACAATTTTATAAACATTTGGAACGCTTTCAGTACCATAAGCTAAAGCAGCAACAGCCTGAGCGCCACCCAATTTAAAAATTCTGTCAACACCAGCAATTTTAGCAGCCGCAAGAATTACAGGGTTAACCTTACCGTCAGCTGATGGTGGAGTCACCATAATAATTTCTTTACAACCAGCAATTTTAGCTGGGATTGTATCCATTAAAACAGTTGATGGATATGCAGCCGTGCCACCAGGCACATAGACACCAACCTTTTCAATAGGTGTAACCTTCTGACCTGTTACAACGCCTTTTTTATCATTAATTATAAAACTGTTACGAACCTGTCTTTTGTGAAAATCTTTAATATTTTCGGCAGCAGTTTTTATAATTTCGATAAAACGTGGTTCAACTAATTGGAAAGCTTCTTCAATTTCTGCTTCTGTCACTTCTAAAGAACTTAGTTTTGCTTTATCAAATTTTTCACAATACTCAAAAAGAGCTTTATCACCGTTTTCTTTAACATTTTTTATAATGTCGCTTACTATATCTTCTACTGATGAAGTTGGCTCAAAACGTGCAAATATTTCTTCATTTGATACTTCACCGAATTTATATTTTTTTATCATTATTTGTCATCCTTTGATTTTTTCTCTTCAACTTGCAATGCCAAAGCATTTTTTATATTATTAATTTCTTCATTTTTAAATTTCAGACTAGCTTTATTTGAAATAAGTCGTGCACTAATTTCAACAATAGTTTCTTTTGGTTCTAAGTTGTTTTCAATAAGTGTTTTTCCAGTTTCAACAATATCTACTATTACGTCTGAAAGTCCTAAAATTGGTGCAATTTCAATTGAACCGTTAAGCTTAATAATATCAATATCTCTGCATTTTTCACTGTAAAATGTTTTTGCTATATTAACGAATTTTGTTGCAACTCTTAAGGTTTTATCAGTATCGTCTCTGAAATCCTTATGTGCAGCCACTGCCATTCTGCATTTACCTAAATCCAAATCAAGCATTTCGTAAACATCAGGTTCATATTCTAAAAGAATATCTTTGCCAGCTACACCAATATCTGCCGCACCACGTTCAACATATATTGCAACGTCTGATGGTTTAACCCAGAAAAAACGAACACCAGTTTCTTCGTTTTCAAAAATTAGTTTACGTGTATTTTCTTTTATAGATGGGCAAGAATAACCTGCTTTCTCAAACATATCGTAAACCTTTTCGCCTAATCTGCCTTTTGGAAGAGCAACATTAACTATTTGTTTCATATTTCTTTAACCCCTTCCGCAGTAATTTTAAACGCTTTACGATATTTAATATTCTCTGGAATTTCATTCTGTACTAAGACTGATGCATTTTCTTTCTTTAAATCTGAAACACATTTTGAAATAACAGAAATATCATCTGTATCATTTTTTAGTAAAATATAATCAACATCAAATTGCTTTTCTGTATTATTATATCTTTGTAATAAATCAAGATAGACAGCAAAGCCAATAGCTTTATCTTTTCTACCCATTTTAAGCATTAAATTATCATACTGACCGCCTGAAAGAATACTTGACGGAATATTATTAACGTAACCCTGGAAAACAACACCATTATAATAATTCATATTATTTACTATTGAAAAATCAACATTGATTTTGTCAGCGTAACCGCTATCGCAAAGAAATGTTAAAATATTTTTGAAAGTATTTAGGTGCGATTTTTCATTATATGTAACACAGAGCTTTTCTAAATTCTCTAAAACATTTTCATATTTTCCGTTAATTGTAACGAGCGAAACAATTCTGTCGCTATCAATATTACAATCATTGCAAATCTTCTTAATTTCATCAGTATTTTTTTCACCAATTGCTTTAAGAATTTTTCCCGTTTGCTGATTATCAAGACCTGAATCTGAAAGAACTGAAAGAATAATATCCATATAAGAAATATCTAAAATAAAATCATCAGTAATTTCTTCAAGACTCTTTAATGCAAGTAAGACTACCTCTGCAACCTCATAAGCACCAATATTACCAATACATTCAAGACCTGTCTGCATTATTTCACGGAACTCTTTATTACCTTTTGTAGTTCTGTAAACATTTTCATCATAATAAACCTTTTGAATTTTTTCGCCACAATCTTTTGAATTTTTTATAATAGACAAAGTAACGTCAGGCTTTAATGCGAGTAATTTACCAGAGCCATCTGTAAAAGTAATTACTTCATTTGAAACTAAAAAGTCTTTATTTTTAACATACAAATCATATTCTTCAAATTTGCTCATTCTGAATTGCTTGTAACCAAATGAGCTGTAAAGAGAGCGTAAAGAAAAAACAGCCTTTTCGTCGCCTCTTATTATATCTGAACCGAAACTCATATTATTTCTCCTCTTTTATTCTGTCAATTACATTTTTATAACCATTATTGCCATACATAAGACATTTGTTTACACGGCTTATAGTTGCAGAGCTTGCACCAGTTGCGGCAGAAACCTGATTATAATTAAAGCCATCAGAAAGCTTTAAAGCAACATCAAATCTCTGAGCCATATCCTGTAATTCTTTTATTGTGCATACATCCTCTAAAAATGCAAAGCATTCTTCTTCCGTTTCTAATTTTAATAAACCTTTTACTAAAGTATCGACTGCCTCTGAATGAAAATTTTTCATAGCTTTTTTGCGTTCCTTTCAATAGTATTCTTTTACCGTTTAACAGTTTATCACTTTACTCTGATAAAGTCAAGATAAAATTAATAAAAAGCAGAAGTTTTTTCTTCTGCTTTTAAATTATTAATATTCCGCTAATTCCTTAATCTTCTCTGCCAAAGAATCAAAGAAATTTTCAAGCATTTTTTTATCTTCTTCATTACCCACAGAACAAATTGAAAGTTGTAAATTGCCATTAATTGTTAATGCAGTCATCATAGCGCATGGCTTTTTCTTTGCGGCACCTGCAACAGCAGCACCAATAGGTTTATGACCATTTAAAGAAAGAGTATCTAAATCCATTTTACCGACATTACTGATTGCTAAATTTGCGTTGTTATAGAAAAGACCAACAACAATTTCTGCCTGAGCGTAGACCATAGTACTATAACCAATATTAAGAAGCGGTAAACCATGAAGCCCCATAAATTTATCTTCTTTATTCTTTTTATTACACTCTACAACTTGTTTTAAAATATCGAAGCTGTTTTCACCTTTATTTTCAACTATACAAGGCATAAAGGTTGTGTGATTAGTGTAACCGGTTCTATTAATATTTTTTATGTATCTTCTTAAATCAACCGCACAAGAGATACCAATTCTTTCATTTTCTGGTAAATTGCATATATCGTAAACTGCACCAATATAAGCAGTAGCAATTAAATCATTAACAGTACCATCATATTTTTTAACTGTTTCTCTTGCTTTATTAAATATTGCACTTGGAATGCTTTTTCTCGCTATGAATTTATTATCATTTTCAATTTTTTCTGAAAATGGCAAAGTGTGTTTATCGTGTGGTGAAACACCAGCGAATTGAGATTTAGCCTTTTTCTTGTCAGATTCATTAAAATCATCATAAACACAAGTATATGAACGCGAGCCAGTTCTGAAATTAAGTGGCATTGTTTTGTTTTCTACATATTCATTATAATTTCTAAATAAATCACTTACAAAGTGTTTATAGTCGCCACCATCAACGAGCATGTGATTCCATCTGAAGCAAAGCTTTGATTCTCTGTCATTTGTTAAAAGAGCAACAGTGAACTGAACATTACTTTTAACAGAAATATCCTGCAACAAAAACTCATCCGCACTTTTTAAAAAATCGTTTGTTTTAATAACTGTTAAAACTTCGTCTATATGATAATCACATACCTTCCAATATGGTGCAATATGATTATCAATAAATTGAGAATGAAAAACCGGAGCAGATTCAAAAGCACATATCAAAGCGTATTTCAGTGCATCAATATCAGGAATAAAATCATAATCAAGCTCAAAACGTGCAATTCTATCCATATATCTTCTGCACATGTAATTAACCTTATCATACATTTCTGACTTTAATTTTTTTGGAACAACATAGTCATTTTTAATTTCTTTTTCAATTAAAGAAAAAATTAAACTTTCGTCATTAAGTCCCCTACTTTTTAATTGTTCTGCTCTCTTTTCAATAAAATCTTTTTTTTCGTTATATTTTTCTAAAAGCTCAGTCATAATAACATCCTTATATTATATGTGAGAAAAAGAATTCCTTTTTCATATCTGTATCAATTAATTTAATCGGTTTAATTTGGTTAAGATTTGCACCATTCTGTCTTAAAACTTCTCTGTAAGCATCGTAAGTACCTTTTTTAAGTAATTTAACCTCACATTTACCAAGAGCACCACTTCTTATAAGTGGTTCAACAGAAATATTACCTTTACAAAGCTCTTCTGTAAAAATCTCAGAAAGATCATTCTCTTTTGTTTTATCAAATATATTTTCTGTTTCTACCAAAAGTACATAATGACCTGGTGATGAAGTTCTATCAGGATAAATTGAATAACCAATAAATAATTCATTTATTCGTGTTGAGAAATTATCAATAATTTCATCAAATGCCAAAGAATTAATCTTTTCACCACTTATATTTGCAATCTGATTTTTTCTGTAACAGAAAGTTACTTTTGGTGATTCGTGATAAAATCCCGTTACTTTTATTACATCTTCGATTTTATATCTGTAAAAACCACTCAAGTTAGTTAGAATTAATTCGTACTCTTTACCAACTTCAACATCTTTAATCGTGAGTGGTTTTGTATTTTCATCTGCATCAAGCGGTAAAAATTCGTAAAAACCATTTTGTGGTAGCATTACGTATTCAAATGAGTTAAATTCGATTGGTACTGCCATCATTGCTTCAGTTGCAACATAACCCAAATAATGAATTGGCATATCGGTGCCTATGTATCTTTGAAGTTTTTTTGCATAAAGTGACAAAGAACCTGTACCCATTCCATACATCCATTCACATTTTTTCCAGATTCTTGGAACAATTGGAGCTACATCAAAACCTTTTTTGAATTCTTCTCTTAATTCATTTGCTCTTTTTGGATTTGGTTTAACTTTTTTAGAAAGCTTTTTTCTTAAATCTTCAGGCATTTTTATATTTTCATTAATAACGCCTTTTTCAATATCGTCGCAAAACATTTCCCAATTATTTTCTAAATAGAAAAACATTGACTCAAGAGTTGTAATAAAAATTGTACCAACATAGCTTACATTTCTGTCTTGTAAAGCAAAGCGAAGCTTCAAATAATGCATATCAGCATCAAGTATATCGTTATGAAACATTACTTCTGGTGGAGTAGTGTTAAAAAATCTTACAAGTGGTTTTAAATTTAAAAGTGGAATTGAAGAAAGACAACTAACTGTGCCACCCTTTAACTTTTTTGCACCAACCTCTGCAGTTAACAATCCTCTTTGTGGTGGTATTATTCTGCCTTTACTTTTAAAATACTTAACAGCACAACCAACTGGTGCACTAAAGCTGAAGCATTGACAAGTCCACTCAGCGAAGCCTGAAAGTGGCACTAATTTAGAGCGACCTGTACTACCAGAGCTTTCAGTAAAACGACGTATGAATCTGTTTGTAATAAGCCCCTTTTCGCCGTTATGAGCCATACGCATTACGTAATCTTCATAATCTAAATAATCAGAAAATGGCACAAAATTCTGATAATCAGCAATAGATTTTACATCTTTAAAATTATTCTTTTTACCATACTCGGTAGTTTTATTATCCTTCATTAGTTTTAATAAAACTTTTTCTTGTTTTTTTATAGCTTTTTTGGAATACAAAAACAATTTAATATGCTCACATATACCTAAAAACGCACCAAACAATGCTAAAACTTGTCTGAATAAATTTCCCATAAATACACTCCACAAAAATATTTAATTTATTATAAATTAAATTAGCTCAAAACGCAATATTTTTATAAAAATAAATCACCCGTTCAAACGAGTGATTTTTCTTTAATTAAAAATACATTATTTTTATAATCTATAATATATTTTTCTTTATTTAACTCCCCAGATAAGAATTTTTCAGAAAGCATATCTTCTATTTCGGTTGTTATTAAGCGTCTTAATGGTCTCGCACCGTAAACTTTATCAAAACCTTTTTCCGCGAGCCTATTTATTACGTTATCAGTGAATTCAATATCAATATTTTTTCCATTTAACCGATTTTTAATTTCATTTAACATTCTTTTTGTAACTTCTTTAATTTCCTCTTGAGTTAGCAAATCAAAAACAATTAATTCGTCAATTCTATTGATTAGTTCTGGTTTAAATGTTTTTTTCACTTCTTCAATAACAAGCTCCCTGTTTCTTTTATTGCGTGTTGCTTCATCATTTTCTCCCGAAAAACCCAATGAGCTTTTTGTGTTTGAAATAAGTGATGCGCCAATATTTGATGTCATAATAATTATTGTGTTTTTAAAGCTTACTTTTCTTCCGTTTGAATCTGTTAAAATACCATCCTCTAATATTTGTAAGAGGATATTAAAAATATCGCTATCAGCTTTTTCTATTTCATCAAATAATACTATTGAATATGGTTTTCTTCTTACTTTTTCTGTTAGCTGACCCCCTTCATCAAAACCAACATAACCAGGTGGTGAGCCAACAAGCTTTGAAACGGAATGTTTTTCCATAAATTCACTCATATCAATTCTTATTACTTCATTTTCGTTGCCAAATACACATTCTGAAATTGCCTTTGTCAACTCTGTTTTACCAACACCTGTTGGGCCCAAAAACAAAAAAGAGCCAATTGGTCTTTTAGGGTCTTTAATTCCAGCTCTACCGCGTCTTATAGCTCTAGAAACTGCTTTTACTGCCATATCCTGACCAACAATTCTTTTGTGTAATTCTTTTTCAAGCGTCAAAAGCTTTTCGCTTTCGGTTTTACTTATTTCTGTCACTGGTATTTTTGACCATACAGAAACAATATTTTTTATATCATCCTCAGTTACAAATAATTTTCGATTATCTGATTCCTCTTGCCATTTTTGCTTTTTAATTCTTAGCTCTCTATTTAGTCTTTTTTCTTCATCACGGTATTTTGCTGCTTTTTCAAAATCTTGTTCTTTTATTGCCTTTAATTTGCTCTCCGTTTTTTCTTTAATGTTTTGCTCAACCTTTTTTAAATTTTCAGGTAAACTATAATTTTTTAGTTTAACTTTTGCCGATGCTTCGTCAATTAAATCAATTGCTTTATCAGGTAAAAATCTATCTGTAATATAACGCTCACTAAGTGTTAATGCGGAGTCTATTGCCTCATCTGTAATAGTGACACCATGGTGATTTTCATAAAAACTTTTCACCCCAAAAATCATTTTTTTGGCGCTTTCCAGAGTAGGTTCTTCAACAATAACTGGTTGAAAACGTCTTTCTAATGCTGCATCTTTTTCTATATATTTTCTGTATTCATTAAGAGTTGTAGCACCTATAACTCTAATATCACCACGTGCTAAAGATGGTTTTAAAATATTTGCTGCATCAACTGCCCCCTCAGCAGACCCAGCGCCAACAATATTGTGAAGTTCATCAATAAACACAATTATATTTCCATCTTCAATAACTTCATCAATTATATTTTTAATTCGTTCTTCAAAATCGCCACGATACTTTGTTCCTGCAACCATACAGGTTAAATCAAGTGAAATAATTCGCTTGCTTTTCAAATTTTCTGGTACATTACCATTCGCGATTTCTAAAGCAAGACCTTCAGCAATTGCAGTCTTTCCTACACCAGGCTCACCAATTAAGCATGGATTATTTTTACTTCTTCTTGAAAGAATTTCAATTACTCTTTCAATTTCATTTTCACGGGCTATTACCGGGTCAATTCCACCACTCAGTGCAGTTTCAGTTAAATCTTTGCCATATTTATCTATAAGTGTAGTTTTAACATCTTTGCCTACTGCTTTTTTACTTTCTGTACTATCATTTAAAATATCTGTAGAAACCTCATAGGGACTAACCCCAAGAGCTGATAAAATTTTGCAACCGGCACTTTGCGGGTCTTTTAATAAAGCATATAAAAGCTGTTCTGTTCCGGCTCCACTCTTTTTGATATTAGTATTAAGTGCACCCTCAATTATTTTTCTGCATTTGGGTGTAACATCCTCTGGAGAAAGTGATGTAGGAATACCAACACCTATATTTTTCTTGATTTGTTCTTCAACTTTTTTCAGAGTTATTTTTTTTGAATTTAAAATTGACGCTGAAACCGTTTTACTATCTGATAAAAGCCCTAATAAAATATGCTCGCTACCAATATATGTGTGTCCTAAGTTTTCTGCTGATTCAATAGCAAAATTCAAAGCATTATTTGCACTTTCAGTAAAACCTGTGAATTTATACACTAAAACAACTCCTATTCATTTTTGTTAATCAGTAATGTAATCAAAGTAAGGTCATCATTTTTATCTTTTTGATATTCCCTTATTTTTTCGCTTAAATTCTCAGTGAATGCTCTTACGTTTTCGTTGTTAAAAAATTTTAATTCTCTCTCAACTAAAATTAAATCTTCGTTATTTACACCATCAGATGCCATAATTATAACGTCACCTGGAGAAACATTACCATTACCATTAGAAACTTCTGAATCTTTTATAATACCTAAAGGAAGAGATGGAGAATTAATAAAATGTATTCTTTTATTCTTTCTTACAATAGTATCTTGAGCACCGCACTTATAAAATTCAATGTGGCCTGTAAATAAATCAATAGCAACTAAATCAAGTGTTACTGAACACTCATCACCAGATTTTGAAATTAATGAAGTATTTACAGTATTTATGGCAGAATTGATACCAAAACCTGCCTTTATTAATTTTTCTAAAAGTGAAACTGCAAGATTAGAACCAATAGCTGCCTTTGTACCAGTACCCATACCATCACAAATTACAGAATAAAAAATACCATTATCATCTGTAAAAGTGCTATAAGTATCACCAGAATATTTTTCGCCTTGTTTTGTGAATTGAACAGCTGCAGATGTAATATTAAAATCTGCTTTTTCTTTAAAAACAAGAGTTACAAAATCCGAACAATTAATAATTTCTGGAAACTCAAATTTTTTATTAATTAAAATTTCTATTTGTCTTAGTAATGATTTTAAATTTTTGTTTTTGATGTCTTTAACTTTTAATTCAACTGTCATATTTTCCAGAGAGTTAATGACACAACAGCTTTCGATAGGTTCAAAATTAAGACTGACTGCCACAGAACGCACTTTTGCAGCTAAATCCATATCAAAACGAACATCCTCTGTTAAGTGTTCACAAAGTGAATCTAAAAGTGAAGAAACATTAACAAATTGCTCTGAAGCCAGAGTTTGAATTTCATTAATTCTTGTTTCCATTCTTTCTTTTATAATATATTCAGAATAAAGCTTATTAAATGAGCTTGAAATCATTTCACTTCTGATACATTTTGAAAGAAATTGTTGTGGGATTGTTTTATTTTCAAGATAAATCCCCTCTTTTTTCATTGAAATCAAAGTATTAAAACAATCTTGCGTATCTTCTAAGCTTTCTTTCCAGCAAACATCATATAAACCGCAAGAGCCACAAACATTGTTCTTTGTTTTTAAAAAAATCTTCTTCATATCAGCCTTTTCATTTTTATACAAGGCATCTGATACAACATTCAATGAATCGCAGATTTCACTTGAAATTTCTGAGGCATTTCTTAATTTTCTCATTATTTCACTTTTAACGCTATCAATTATTGGTGAATTAACTTTTGGAGAAAGAACCTCTTCAATTTTATTATTTATTTTATTCGGTAAAATTAAGAATATGCAACCAGCAATAAAAGTTTCAATTATCAGTGCGATATTATCTATTTCTTGATTTGAAAGAATCGAAACAAGTATCCCAGATAATGAAAATCCTATAAAAGAAGCAATTTTACCATATTTTGAAACAACGCCAGCAATTAAACCACCAAGTGAATAAAATGCGAGCAAAAATATATTGCCTGTTCCAAAGCTCATAGTTATACCCGTGCAAACACCGACAATTGTGCCACCTGCCTCTTTAGAGTATTTGCCACAAATCAAAATAATAACTGTTGCAATTATATGTGCAGGAAACACATTAAAAGCATTGATGTCTTTCAAAGCCAAAAGAAGTAATGAAAAGCTTATAATAAGCGCAATAGCCTCTTTAGAAGTTAAACTTGAAAAACCACTTTTCAATGAAAGAATACCTCTAACCTCTTTAAATAAATAGGTTAAAGCACTTCCTAATAAGCTTTCTGAAAAGCAAAGAAGCAAAGAAAACACACTTATTTTTTCAGAAAAAGCAAGTGCAAGTCCAGTTACAAAAAGGCAAACAAATGTTGAAATAACTGGTGTTAACATATTATCTCTTATTTCTTTAAATGGTTTTAATGCACTAAGAATTACAATAAGTGCAAGAATAGTTGCTATATATCGTAATGAACAAATTGAATCGCCACATAATATATAGCCAAGTGCAGCACCCAAGGCAGAAATTATTAAATATCTTTTCCCAGCTGATGCACAAAAAGAAACCCCGAATGGAGAAAAAGTAACACTAAACCCTGAAAAACTGAAAATTACACCTAAGATAAAATTTGTAATATATAAAAAAATTTCTCTTCTGTTTAAGCTGAATTGCTCTTGTCTTTTAATTTGTTTAACTGCTTCTGTTACACTCATTTTTTTAAATTCCTTTTCATATAATAGTATTTTAATATTACATTCAGGTGCTTAAAAAAATAGTCGCATTGTGTTGTTAAATAATATAATTTTGTGTTATAATAAACAAAATATTGTTAGCTTTTGTAGAAAACCATGAAAAAATTAAAAATCGTAATATTTTCTTAATAATTTTGGTACTTTTTTTGTAATTTTAACCCTTTACACTTTTAAACAAGGAGGAATTTTGATGAAGACAGTTCTTGTATGTGACGATGATATTGCAATTTTAAAATCAATTGAAATTTATTTAAAGATGGAAGGTTATAATGTTTTATTAACCGAAAACGGCAAAGATGCACTTAAAGCCCTTGAGAACAATGAAGTGCACTGTATTATTCTCGACATTATGATGCCTGTTTTAGATGGTTTGAACGCAACATTAAAAATCAGAGAATCTCTAAATATTCCAATTATTCTTCTCTCTGCTAAAAGTGAGGATACTGATAAAATTACTGGTCTTGGTTTTGGTGCTGATGATTACGTAACAAAACCATTCAATCCTCTCGAGCTTTGTGCAAGAGTTAAAAGCCAGATAAGACGTTATTGTTCACTTGGAAGCCTTGAGAAAAAAGATGGTGTAATTACTTCTGGCGGTCTTTCAATTGACATAAACGCTCATGAAGTTACAATTGATGGCGAAATTGTAAAGCTTACTGCAACAGAATACGGAATAGTTGAGTACTTAATGAAAAACTTAGGTAGGATTCTCTCAACTGACCAGATTTACGAAGCGGTTTGGGGTGAACCACCTATCGCTGGTGATAAAACTGTAACTGTTCACATAAGAAGAATACGAGAAAAAATCGAAATAAATCCTAAAGAACCAAAATACTTAAAGGTGGTGTGGGGAATTGGATACAAAATTGAAAAAATCTAAATTTAACCCGATTATTAAAGCGATAATTTTAATACTTACACTTGTTTTTGCATTTTTGGCAGGTACAAATGCATTAGAATTAGCAAGAAAAACTATTTATTTTAATAATGAAACTGAAATTCAGAATACCCCTGTGTATAAAGAAAATATACAGGAAACACTAAGAAATTTATTGTATCGCGGAAATTTTATAAACATTCGAGAAAATTACTACTCTCAGAATTTAACTTTCGAACAATTTTGTGAAACTTCTGAACTTGCAAAAAATATAAAAATTCAAAATGAAGAAACACAAAATAAAGCACTGGATTACTTTTACCAAATTTCAGAAATTAAAAAGCTTGAACCCCAAAATGATGGAACTTTTTATGACGCAGAAGAAGATTTATTTTATGACCAATATGATAATTCTTACTATTCTTTAGAAAATTTTAAAGAAAGTGTATATTTTGAAAACAATCCTTATTCAGAATCACAAGAACCTGTTACCATTTTCAACCCTGACATTACTCAACCATATACACAACAAGTTGAAACAACTGAGATTTCTGCAGAAATTACATCTAATACAAACAAAATTTATAAAACACACGCTGAATGGGAATATGAATACCAGAAATTAAGAAACAACATTTTTAGTTTAGTTAATGATGCGCGTAGTCGTGAAACAATAAAGGCTGAGCTTGAAGCTGACTTGAAGCGTGATTTAGAAAATGCTTATGCTGAAGAGGCTGGTACACTTGCTGAAGTAAGAGAAGAATATCAGAATATTGATTTTTTACTTTTGAACAAATCAAGCGGTTACTATATCTCTAGTTTTTCTGAAGATGCCCAAATAGAAAATTTTAAGAATAATCTAAAAAACAATGCTTTTTATTATTTTCATTTTGATGGTGTTACAACAGTTGATGCTACAGAAATGAATATTAGTGCACAAGAAAATAGCATTCTCAACCTTTTTCTTTATGACGGCATATCCTATGATTATTCAGGCTTAAAAGATACTTTTTCCGGTTGTGAAATTTATATAAAGATTAATAACCCTGTAATTGAAACAGATGAATTTTACTCATTAAACAAAGCGTTCATTGATAGTGGCAAATTATCAGAAGATGAAATTACAGCAAAAACAACCGTATTTAGTGTTTTGACTTTGATTGGTATAATCGCACTTGCCATACTCAGCAAGCCTAAATATGTTGATGAAAAACTTAAATTAACATTTAATCAAAGAATGTTATTTATTGTTCAATTATGTATTTTTGCTTTCTTTGTATTTTGTGCCGGTGCAGGAATTGCTGCAGTTGTTTGTGTCGACTTCTTACCTGAAGCTTCAATTGTTTCTGGTGGGATTGAATTTTTAATGAATTCAAATACAATGCCTGAGCTTGCTGGCATTTTCTTAGCAATAATGGTATTCTTTATAACCAATTTTGTTAATTATATTGTAGTAAACAAAAAGGCTAATACTTTTAAAGAACGTTTTATTTGTTATAAGTCATTTAAAACTTTAAGAAAATTTGCAGTCAAAAACAAAGATTTAAGAAAATCTGTTAAACAAATTGAGAAAAAGTTATTAATTATATTTTCAATCTGGGTAATTCTTGAATTTTTCTTTGCAGCTATTGCCTATGGTTTTGCTTGGGAATATGATGGTTTTAGTCTTTTCTTAGTAATTTTATTCTTAGCAAATACAATAATCGGAATAGTTTTTGCTTTAAAATTTTTGGCACAAGTAAAAACTCTTGCCATAGCGGTTGAAAATATTAAAAACGGCAACCTCAACATCAATTTAGATTCAACAAAGTTTATATTCCCTCTTAAAGATTTTGCGAGAAATTTAAACGAATGCCGTGATTCAATTGAAAAAGCAGTTGGTGAAGCATTAAAGGGCGAAAGATTAAAAACTGAGCTTATTACAAATGTTTCACACGATTTAAAAACTCCCCTCACCTCAATTATTAACTATGTTTCACTTTTGAAGCTCTGTAATATCGAGGGTGAAGACGAAAATAAATATTTAGATATTCTTGATGAAAAATCGACAAAGCTTAAAAGACTTATTGAAGATTTAACAGAGGCAAGTAAAGCTTCAAGTGGTAACATCAAAATGATTGTTGATACTGTTAATCTTAACGAATTAGCTTTACAGGCAGTTGGCGAAAACAATGATGTTTTAGAAAATGTTGGCTTAGAGATTGTGCTTTCACAAAAAGATAATGATTTATTTGTAAAAGCAGACAGTCAGCATACATTCAGAATATTTGATAATCTCTTCTCTAACGTAAAAAAATATGCGCTTAACGGCACTAGAGTTTATGTTGATGTTTATAAAGAGAATGGCTTCGGTGTATTCTCTATTAAAAATATCAGTAAGGATAAGTTGAATATTAATCCTGATGAGATAACTGAACGTTTTGTTCGTGGCGACAACTCACGAACTACAGAAGGTAGCGGACTTGGTCTTTCTATTGCAAGAAGCTTTACAGAGCTTCAGAATGGGGTTTTTGAAATTCAGATTGACGGTGATTTATTTAAAGTAACAATTAAATTACCAATAACAAATAAACCTGTTATCAACCACGAAAAACCGACTCAACCAACTAACGAATTCGGTACAGCAAGAGAAATTGAAATAAAATAAATGTAACCCTCACAATAAATCCAAATAGATTTATTGTGAGGGTTACAAAATTAAAAGCACCTGTTTCCAGGTGCTTTATCATTTTATTTTACCATATTTGCAACTTCGTCAGCAAAATTGTCTTCTCTCTTTTCAAGACCTTCGCCTTTTACAAGACGAACAAAGCTTTCAACTTTGATGTCTGAACCAGTTGTTTTAGCAACGTTTGCAACGTAACCAGCAACTGAACCATCGAAAAGGTCTGAACGAACGAAAGGTTGTTCAAGAAGGCAGATTTCTTTAATTTGCTTCTTTATACGACCTTCAACTGCGCCTGAGAAGATTTTGTTGTTAATATATTCTTCTTTACCTGCAACTGCAAGTGAAGCGAGAGTAGCAACAGCTTCTTTAGAAAGGAAGTTAAAGAGATATTGACTCTTTTTGTTTTCTTCATAAGCTTTGACATCTTCAGCACTGAAAAGATTTTCAGCAATTGCTTTATCAAAGAGAGCTGTAAGAATTGGCTTTGGAAGTGATTCTGGTTTATTAAGTGAAGAATCAATTGTGATTGATTTCATCTTTGCAAGCTCATCTGCTGAGATTGAATCCTGGCTAAGATATTCAGGGCTCATAGCAGCAATCTGCATAGCGATATTTTTACCCATTGCTGTGAATTCAGCTTTATCTGTAAGATTTGTTTCAAATTTAACTGCAACACCTACTGAACCACCAGCGTGGATATATGTTACAACGTCACCTTCAACAATTTCAAAACGACGAATTTTAATGTTTTCACCAATAACAAGGATAAGGTCGTTAAGGCCTTCTGTAACTGTTCTGTCTGTACCAACAAGTGGAAGGTCAGCGAGTGCTTCAACAGAAGCTGGTTTGTTAGCAGCAATTGTTTTTGCTACGTTAAGACCAAACTCCTGGAACTTTTCGTTTTTACCAACAAAGTCTGTTTCTGAGTTGATTTCAAGAAGAACTGTAACTTTTGTTGCTTCGTCTGTGTAAGCGATAACTGCACCTTCTGCTGCAATTCTGCTTGCTTTCTTTTCAGAAGCTGCAAGGCCTCTTTCACGAAGAATTTCAAAAGCTCTATCCATATCACCGTCAGCTTCTGTAAGTGCTTTTTTACACTCCATCATACCAACGCCTGTTTTTTCTCTTAATGTTTTAACGTCTTGAGCTGTAAATGCCATTTTAGTTTCCTCCTTAGGTTGTTTTACCATATTTTAAAACAAGGCGAAGTTGAAACTCCGCCTTATTATATGTTTAAATTATTCAGCGTCTTCTGCTACTTCTTCAGCTGCAGCTTCTTCAGATGCTTCTGATGAAGGAATTGTCTGTAAACCTTGACGACCTGCGATAATAGCGTCTGCCATAGCACCAGCAATAAGTTTTACTGCACGGATAGCATCGTCGTTACCAGGGATAACGTAATCAATTTCGTCTGGGTCACAGTTTGTGTCAACGATAGCAACAATCGGAATACCGAGTTTCTTTGCTTCGAGAACTGCAATTCTTTCTTTTCTTGGGTCAACAATGAACATTGCTGCTGGCATTTTCTTCATTTCTGTAATGCCACCCATGAATTTTTCAAGTTTTTCTCTTTCGAGGTTGAGCTTAATAACTTCTTTCTTAGGAAGAAGGTCGAATGTGCCGTCTTCAGCCATAGCCTTTAACTGAGCAAGTCTCTTAATTCTTCTTTGAATTGTGTTGAAGTTTGTAAGCATACCACCAAGCCAACGAGCGTTAACGAATGACATACCGCAACGTTCTGCTTCTTCTTTAACAGAATCTTGTGCTTGTTTCTTTGTACCTACAAAGAGAACTTCGCCACCATCCTGAGCGATTTGGTTGATGAATGTGTAAGCTTCTTCGAGCTTCTTAACAGTCTTCTGAAGGTCGATGATGTAAATACCATTTCTTTCTGTGAAGATGTATTGAGCCATTTTTGGGTTCCATCTTCTTGTTTGGTGACCGAAATGAACACCTGCTTCGAGAAGTTGTTTCATTGATACTACTGACATATTATTGTCCTCCTTTTTGTTAAACCACCGCAAGGTATCAACTCGGGAATACCACATCTTCTGATGCACACGGCATTCCAAATCTCCCCTGCGTGAGTTTTTGCTATGAAAGTATATCACTACTTTATTGAAAAATCAATACTTTTTCGCATATTTTTTTAAAAATCTTTATAATTTGTGAAATTATATTTTTTACACTTAAGACTTTTTGCAATTTTTTCCATTCGTAACTCTTTTGCATAAGAATTTATGAACATAACGCCATTATTCTTCATCGTAACAACAGAGAGCTCTTTAACACCCTCCGGTAGTTCCCTTAAAGGCAATTTAATAAGATTCTTATTTCTGTCGTTTAATCTGCAAAGAGCATAATCGCCTTCAAAACGCTCTATAAAAATATCCATAATTAATCTTCATCCTCGTGAGAAATTACTGCACCACCAAAATAGTTATAATCATTATTAGTCGTCTCAGTTTCTGTAGCTTCCTCCTGATCAGAAAAATCAACAAAGGTTGGTGCTGTTACCTTTGGAGCAGTAACCTCTTCGATTGTCAATTGCTTTGGCACAGTGTTTGAAGAACGAGCCTGCATTTCATACCACTGCTCTTTAGTTATGAGAACTTTTCTTGGTTTACTGCCTTCATAAGGACCAACAATCCCCTTTTCTGAAAGCTCATCAATAATTCTTGCAGCACGCGCATAACCTAATTTTAATTTTCTTTGAAGAAGTGTTGTAGAAGCCATACCCTGCTCTAAAATAACTTCAATTGCTTTTGGAATCATTTCGTCGCCATCTTCACCCTGACCAGTAGAGTCAATTGAAATATCAGCGCTCTTTTTCTTATCATCCTTTGTAGCATTACGTTCAATCTCTTCAATAACAGCATCGTCATATTTTACTTCGCCTTGTGATGTAACATGACTTATAACACGCTCAATTTCTTCGTCAGAAAGATATGAGCCCTGAACTCTTACGGGTTTTGAAAGTCCAACAGGACAATAAAGCATATCACCATTACCAAGAAGCTTTTCTGCACCTTGTGTATCGATAATAGTTCTTGAGTCAATCTGAGATTTAACTGCAAAAGCTATACGGCTTGGGATATTCGCTTTAATAAGACCAGTAATAACATCAACAGATGGTCGTTGTGTTGCAACAATCAAGTGCATACCAGCAGCCCTTGCTTTTTGCGCAAGACGACAGATTGAGTCTTCAACTTCATTTGATGCTGCCATCATTAAGTCTGATAACTCATCTATAATAATAACAATCTGTGGCATTTTCGGAAGATTTTCAGAAAGTGCATAAGCATTGTAGCCTGCAAGATTTCTTACACCTTTTTCTGCAAATAATGCATAACGCTTATCCATCTCTGCAACAGCCCACGAAAGAGCACCAGCCGCTTTTCTAGGATTTGAAACAACAGGAACTAAAAGATGTGGAATTGAACGATAAACAGTAAACTCAACCTTTTTAGGGTCAATCATAATAAGCTTAACTTCATCTGGTGTAGCGTTGTAAAGAAGACTTACAATCATCGCGTTAAGACAAACAGATTTACCCGAACCGGTAGTACCTGCTACAAGTAAGTGAGGCATTTTTGCAAGGTCCGCACAGGTTGCTGTACCCTGAATATCTCTACCCAGAGCGACAGTAAGCTTTGATTTTGAGTTCTTATATTCCTGACTATCAACAATTTCTCTTAAAGAAACCATTGTTTTTTCAGAGTTTGGAACTTCAATTCCAACAGCGTTTTTATTTGGAATCGGAGCCTCAATACGAACACCAGATGCCGCAAGATTCATTGCAATATCATCCGCAAGAGCTGTAATTTTACTGATTTTAACACCAGGGTTTGGTTGAAGCTCAAAACGTGTAACAGATGGACTTTTGCAAATATCAACAATTTTTGTTCCAACACCAAAAGAGTTGAGAGTTTCAACAATTTTCTGTGCCTTTTCCTGCATATCTCTTGAATCATCAAATCCACCTTTGTTTTTAGGTAAATCAAGACAATCTATTGGTGGTAACTCATATTTTATTTCAGTTTCCTTTATTTCTGGTACAACGAATTCGTCATCATCGTCTTCGTCTTCTTCGATATTCTCTTCAACAACTGTCTTAACCTCTTCAACTGGCTCACTTACGCCAAAATCAAAAGTTTTATCTTCTTTGACTTCTGTAGCTTTAGATGCTAAATCATTGACAGCACTTGAAAGAATTTCATCTGCTTTAACTGCACCAATTTCTGATGGCGCAACATCTTCGTTGCTATAATCAGCAAAATCATCCAACAACTCAATTTTCTTATTATTAACTTCTGAAAAATCGTTTATATTAATTGATGAATTATTTAATTCTGCAACAGTTCTGTATGACGAAGATTCGAAAATTGTATCTAACCCATCAGGCTCACTCTCTGTTTCGCTGATAGGAAAATCAATATTTATCTTCTTAGCCTTTGTATTTTCATTTCTGGCTGCTCTACGTCTCTCAGCCGTTTTTGCTTTTATTTCCTGAACATCCTGAGAAACTGTTTCATAAGTTTCTTTCATATCGTCAAGCTTTTCTTCGGCATAATCTGTGACAACCTCTACAGGTGTTTTCAAAGTACGAAGTAACTTAAGAAGCGAAGTGCCTGTAAAGAGCATTGTTAATGAGAAAATCAACAGGAATGTAATAATTCCGGCAGCTAATTTATTTCCCTCTGTTATAAGTAATGGTACTCCACCGAAAACAGCACCTAAAACGCCTGTTCCATAACGCATACCATCGCCGTTATATAATTTAAAAATATTATAGCTTGCTTTGATTTGTTCATCATATTGAAGAGGTTCTTTTATTGACACAATATGTATAAATGCCATAACAAGTGTAAAAAGAACAACACCTTCAACGACTCTGTATTTATACTTTTTTGTATCTCTGCCAATTGCGGCAATAACACTTACAAAAATAATAAAAAATGGAATTATAAAAGCACTCCAACCGAAAACACCAAAGAAAAAGTTTCTTAAATGTCCCCAGATGCCACCTGCTTCAATAAACGTAACTGCTGCCATAAAAATTGCAAAAATAAAAGTAGCAAAAACAACTCCTTGCTTTTTAGTTGAATCTGCAATAGTTGTTGTTTTTTTTGCACTTTTTTTGGCATTTGACTTTGATTTTGTGGAATTGTTTTTCTTTGTTGGCTTTTTTTGTGTTGCCATTTATTACACCCCTTGCTCCATTAATGCTTCAATGATGCCTACAACAGTAACGATAACACCTAACGAAACACAATATATTCCAAGATATTTAAATTTATTTTTTCTAATAAGAAATTTCAATAAGCTAATTGAAAAAATACCAACTATGGCTGATGTTAAAACACCAACAATCATAGGGAAAACTGGTATATATGTCGGTGATCTCATCGCATCAATAAATTCAATTAGCCCTGCAGCCAGAATTGTTGGTACACTGAGAATAAATGAATACATTACAGCGTTTCGTCTGCTTGCGCCACATATAAGACCAGTAGAAATTGTCATTCCAGAGCGTGAAATGCCTGGAAAACAAGCTGCAATCATCTGTGCAAAGCCGATTAATACAGCAGGAATAATGCCAATATTCCTTTTGCGTTTATGAAATTTATCTGCTAAAGCACCTAAAATTAAAACTCCACCAGTAACAATAAAGCATATACCCTCTGCTAAAATGCTATCATCGGTTGAAAACACAGTTAATTTTTCCATTAAAATCATACCGTTTCCAGCTGGTAAAATTAAAACTAATAACGGTACACAAGAAATAATAAGCATAAATAACATGCGTCTTGTTTTTGATGTCTTTTCTTTGTCAAAACTAAATCTTTTTTTAGTTATATCCTTTATGCAAAGAGTAAACTCAATAAACAGCTCATAGATTGTTTTATAAAAAAATATAATAATCGCAACAGCAGAACCAATATGTAACATTGAGGAATACAAACTGGATATTTCTGTATCAATGTTAAAGAAGTGACTGAAAACAGATAAATGACCACTACTAGAAACAGGTAAAAATTCCGTTACGCCCTGAATTAAACCCATTAAAAATGCTTTTAAAATATCCATTCAATCACTCCCTTCACAATTTTAAAAATTGAACTCTTGTTCATCAGTTATCCTTTTTTCTTCTATCAATTGAGCAAAACAATCCAAAGCATCTGAAAGACTTCCGACTTTGTCAATCAAACCCTCTTTGACAGCCTCCTCACCTAATAAAACAGTGCCAAAATCTGATATTAATTCATCACTATTTAACATCAGCTCTCTGAAACGCTCTGCATTGATTTTAGAGTTTCTTTCAATAAAACCCACAACACGTTCTTCCATCTTTTTTAAATAGGACATAGTCTGTGGCACACCAAGAACAAGACCATTCATTCTGACTGGATGAACTGTCATAGAAGCAGATGGCACAATAAAAGATTTTTTTGCACTTACTGCTAGTGGAATACCAATTGAATGACCACCACCCAGAACAATGGAGACAGTTGGTTTTTTCATACCTGAAATAAGCTCAGCAATAGCAAGTCCAGCTTCAATATCACCACCAATAGTGTTTAACACCAGCAAAAGGCCCGAAACATCTTTATTCTCTTCAATTGCAACTATTCGTGGAATTATGTGCTCATATTTTGTTGTTTTTGTAGTAGTTGGTAATGTGTAATGACCCTCTATCTGACCAATTATTGTAAGGCAATGAATATATTTACCCTTTACGTTAATTGTTACACTACCATCGCTTTCCTCGTCATTAATACTTTCTTGAAGTTCATTATCAATACTTTCCGAAGAATCCTCATTCGGATTAGGCGCTGTAAAAGAAAAAAATGAGTTATCGTTATTTTCAAAAAACACATATATCACCAATTGTATTGTAACCAAAATGTGCGAAAATAACCAAATTACATAATAACATATATTTTTGGAATTTTCAAGAATTTACGTTCTTAATTACACATTTTTTTATTTCAAATTTATATATTGTATATATTACCTAAAATATCACAAAAATTAACAAAATTTTTAAACCTTTAGTCCCCTATTTTTCGTTGACAAAATGTGTTAAAAATTATACAATATAGTTTGTTAAAAATTTAAACAAGTTCCTAGGAGGAATCACAATGGGTCTTACTTTATGTGAAAAAATCATTAAAAATCACCTTGTCGATGGTGAATACAAGAAAGGTAACGAAGTTGGTATAAGAATTGACCAGACTCTCACACAGGACGCTACTGGTACTATGGCTTATCTTGAACTTGAAGCTATGGATATTGACAAAGTAAAAACCGAACTTTCTGTTGCTTATATTGACCACAATACACTTCAGACTGGTTTTGAAAATGCTGATGACCACAAATTCATTCAAAGCGTTTGCAAAAAACGTGGTGTACGTTTTTCTCGTCCTGGTAATGGTATCTGCCACCAGGTTCATTTAGAAAGATTTGGTATTCCAGGCAAAACACTTATTGGTTCTGATAGCCATACTCCAACTGGTGGTGGACTTGGTATGCTCGCTATGGGTGCTGGTGGTCTTGATGTTGCTGTTGCTATGGGTGGCGGTGCTTACTACATCACAGTACCTGAAGTTATCAAGGTAAACCTCACTGGTAAGCTTTCACCATACGTTGCTGCAAAAGATATTATTCTTGAAGTTTTAAGAATACTCTCTGTTAAGGGTGGCGTTGGCAAGGTTGTTGAATATGGTGGTGAAGGCGTTAAAACTCTTTCTGTTCCTGAAAGAGCAACAATCACCAATATGGGTGCTGAGCTTGGTGCTACAACTTCTATTTTCCCTTCTGATGAGATCACTTATGAATTCATGAAAGCTCAACAAAGAGAAAACGACTGGGTTGAGCTTCTTCCTGATAGCGATGCCGAATATGACAGAGTTATTGACATTGACTTATCAGCTCTTAAGCCACTTGCTGCTATGCCACATATGCCAGATAATGTTAAATCAATTTCTGAAATTGGTAAAATCAAGGTTGACCAGGTACTTATCGGTTCTTGCACAAACTCATCACTTTTAGATATGATGAAGGTTGCTAAAATACTTAAAGGTAAGAAAGTTAACCCTAACGTAAGCCTTGGTATTGCACCTGGTTCAAAACAAGTTCTCAATATGTTAGCGCTTAATGGTGCTTTAGCTGATATGATTGATGCTGGTGCTCGTATTCTTGAAAGTGCTTGTGGTCCATGTATTGGTATGGGTCAATCCCCTTGCTCATCTGGTGTATCTTTAAGAACATTCAACAGAAACTTTGAAGGTAGAAGTGGTACTGCTGATGGTAAAGTTTACCTTGTAAGCCCAGAAACTGCTGCTGCCTCTGCAATTACTGGTGTTCTAACAGACCCTACAGAACTCACAGAGGATATTTCTGTTACTCTTCCTAAGACATTTATTATAAATGACAATATGATTGAATTACCAGCTGAAACTAAAGCAGAAGCTGATTCAGTTGAAGTTTATTATGGTCCTAATATTAAACCATTCCCAAAAACTTCTCCACTTGAAAATTCAATTTCTGCGACAGCAGTATTAAAAGTTGGTGACAATATAACAACTGACCATATTATGCCTGCTGGTGCAAAAATTCTTCCTTATCGTTCAAACATCCCTTATCTTTCACAATTCTGCTTCCGTCAATGTGATGAAAACTTTGCAGAAAACTGTAAAAAAGCTGAAAGCTGTGTAATCATCGGCGGTGCAAACTACGGTCAAGGTTCATCAAGAGAACACGCTGCTTTAGTTCCACTTTATTTAGGTGTAAAAGCTGTTATCACTAAATCATTTGCCCGTATTCACAAAGCTAACCTTGTTAATGCTGGTATTATCCCACTTAACTTCAAAGATGCTTCTGATTACGATAAAATTGATAGTAACGACGAGCTTGTATTACCTACTATTAAGGCTGAACTTTCAGCAAATTCAGATATCACTCTCGTAAATAAAACTAAAAACGAAGAATACAAGCTCATTTGCGATGTTTCTGATAGACAAAAAGATATCCTCTCTGCTGGTAGCCTTCTTGATTTCACAAAAAAGGAGAATAACTAATTATGAACGAAGTACAAATTAATGCTGCTCTTGAAAAATTCAAATCACTTCTTATTGAGCAGGACGAAAGAAACCAAAAAATCAAAGCAACCAAAGAATTCAAAGATTTTAAAAATCTTGATAAGATAGTTATTGGTGTTTGTGGTGGCGATGGCATTGGCCCAATCATCACAAAAGAATCTGCAAATGTTCTCAAGTACATCTTAAAAGATGAAGTTGAAAGTGGCAGAATTGAATTTAAATATATTGATGGACTTACTATTGAAAACCGTGCTAAGGTTATGAAAGCTATTCCAGATGATGTTATGGAAGAATTAAAAGCTTGTGACGTTATTTTAAAAGGTCCTACAACTACTCCACAGGCTGGCGATGGTCTCCCAAATATTGAGAGTGCAAACGTTGCAATGCGTAAAGCTCTTGACCTTTTTGCAAATGTGAGACCTGTTAAAATCCCAGAAGAAAACATTGACTGGACATTCTTCAGAGAAAATACCGAAGGTGCTTATGCTGTTGGTTCAAAAGGTGTAGACGTTGATGGCGAATTAGCATTTGATTTTGTTGTTACAACAACTGAAGGTACAGAAAGAATTGCAAAGCTCGCTTATGAATATGCAAGAAACAACAAAAAAGAAAGAGTATCAATCATCACAAAAGCAAATATTATTAAAACAACTGATGGTAAATTCCTTAACCTTTGTAAAGAAGTTGCAAAGGATTATCCAGACATTATTACTGATGAATGGTACATCGATATTACAACAGCAAAGTTAGTTGATAAAAAACGTCGTACAGACTTCAAAGTGTTTGTCCTTCCTAATCTTTATGGCGACATCATTACTGACGAAGCTGCTGAATTCCAGGGTGGTGTTGGTACTGCTGGTAGTGCTAATATCGGTAAACAATATGCTATGTTTGAAGCTATTCATGGCTCTGCGCCACGTATGGTAAAAGAAGGTCGTGGAAAGTATGCTGACCCTTGCTCAATGCTTCGCGCATCTGTTCTTCTTCTTTCACACATCGGTAAACAAGAAGAGGCTGACAAGCTCGAAAAAGCACTTGACATCTGTATGATTACAGAAAAGAAAATGACTATCACAGGTCGTGACACAGGCTGTACTTGTGAAGAATTTGGTCAATACGTAATGGACACTTTAAAAACTCTTTAATTTAGGTTGATATTATGAAAAAAAATGAACAAGTTTCAACACCTGTTATAAAAAGATTGCCAAGGTATCACAGATATCTTGAAGAATTAAAAAAGCAAGGTGTTGTCAGAATATCTTCAAAAGAATTGTCTCAAAAAATGGGGTTAACTGCTTCGCAAATCCGCCAAGACCTTAACTGCTTCGGAGGATTTGGTCAACAGGGATATGGCTACAATATTGAACAGCTTTATAATGAAATCGGTAATATACTTGGTTTGGGCAGCAAATTTAAAGCTGTGCTTATTGGTGCAGGTAATCTTGGTCATGCTGTTGCAACACACTTAAGATTCGAAGACCGTGGATTTGATTTAATAGGAATTTTTGATAATAACCCTGCAGTTGTTGGTCAACAAATCGGCAATAAAACTGTTTTAAGCGCTGATTCTTTGGAAGAATTCTGCAAAGAACACAATCCTAGCGTTGCAATTCTTTGTATTCCTAGTGAATTCGCAGATTCAACAGCAAAAATGCTCGTATCCCTAGGAATAAAAGGGTTTTGGAATTTTACTCAATATGACATTGCTACAAATTTCGATGGAATTGCTGTAGAAAATGTTCATCTTGGTGATTCTCTTATGACTTTATGTTATCAGATTAACAATATCGATAATTTGGACGAGGTATAAGAATGAAAAAATTGATGGATATTGATATTGCCGACATTATATCTTTTTCAAAAGGTATAATTGTTGCAAGAAAAGATACCCTCAAAAGCGGTCAGACAAAAATTTCGTTTATTACTTATGACGTTAAATTAGAACGTCCTTCACAAAGTACAAAAGGTGCATATCTTCTCAATAAATTCGGACCTGCTTATGAAGCTATAACTGAAAAACTCGGCGATTACCTTTCGTGTGATGCCACAATTTTACCGAACAAGCATGTTGCGGTTGCTTATACAACTGGTGAATTAGGTTTATTCGACGAAAAAGGTAATTTGTACTGGACTGGTGACTTGCAATATCGTGACTGCCCTGTAAGTGGCGTTGCGAGCGAAAAAAAGTATCTCTGGTGTGTGGTACCAGATAATAACTGTGTTATTCGTTACTCACCTGTTACAGAAAAAATTGTTTTGAGAATCGGTGGAGATTCATCAACTGCTTTCTTACATCCGATTGCTATTAAAAACTATAATGATGTTCTTTATATCTGTAATCATCAATCCTGTAAAATTAGAACGATTGATTTAAAGAATTACACAGTATCTGACTATAAAGAATTTGAAGAACCGATTTATAAATACCTGAGAACTAACGACAGAGAAATTGTTGAATTAGAATCTGGTGTTTATATGTTATGATATCCGGAGGGGTTTATGGAACTTAAAGCAGTTTTAATGGATGAATCAGCAATAAAACGTTCACTCACAAGAATTGCCCACGAAATTATTGAAAGAAACCACGGCACAGAAAATATTGTAGTTATCGGCATAAGAAGTCGTGGTGTTCCTTTAGCTAAAACCATTGCAGAAAATATCAAAAACATTGAAAACACTGCAATCCCTGTTGGTGAGCTTGATATTAATCTTTATCGTGATGATTTAACTCAAGCTCACGATTTACCAGAAGTCAATACAACAAAAATTGATTTCGATATTAACTGCAAAAATATAATTTTAGTTGATGATGTGTTATTTACCGGAAGAACTGTCCGTGCTGCTATTGAGGCTTTGTTTAAACTTGGCAGACCCGCAAGTATCCAACTTGCCATTCTCTGTGACAGAGGTCACAGAGAATTACCCTTCAGACCTGATTTTGTTGGTAAAAACATTCCAACTTCTCTTTCTGAACATATTTGTGTTGAATTACCTGAATACGATGACAACACAGCTGTAAAACTTTATAAAATTTAGGAGCTAATCAAAATGATTTATACTGCAGAAAACGAATTTTTTACTCTTGGTGTTAAAGAAATGGGTGCTGAGCTAACTTCTTTAAAATCTAAAAAATCTGGTATAGAATATATCTGGGAAGGCAATCCTGATATCTGGTATGGACAATCACCTATTCTTTTTCCTGTAATCGGAAGACTTCTCGACGATAAATACAGACTTAATGGCAAAGAATATTCTATGGAAAAACATGGAATTGTAAGAAAAAAACCGTTTAAGTTAGTTGATAAAACTGATGATAGTCTTACTTTTTTACAAAGTGATGATGAAAAATCATTAGAAATCTATCCATATCATTTTGATTTATTTGTTACATTTAAGTTAAATAAGAATTCATTAGAAGTCACTCACAAGGTTGTTAATAAAAATGATTGTGTAATGTATTACTCTTTTGGTGCACATCCTGCTTTTAACTGTAAAATTGGTGATTATCTTGAATTTGACAATCCTCAAGTCTCTGTTTTAAACGAGCAAATTGACGAAGAATCTTATTTACTTGATAATCAGGTTGAAATACTCAATAACGAAAAAAGAATCACTATCGAGAAAAACACATTTGACCACGACGCATTAATTTTAAGTGGCTACACAGACAAGGTTATTTCTCTTAAAAGTGATGACCACAATCGTATCGTAAGATTTAATTTCGACTCCCCTGTTCTTGGTATCTGGGCTAAACCAAATGCACCTTATGTTTGTATAGAACCTTGGTGGGGAATTAATGATAACCACGATAAAAAAGCTGATTTAAGCGAAAAACGTGGTATTATGTCACTTAATCCACAAGAAGAAAAAACTTTCACTTGGAGTGCAGAAATTTCGGAATAATTTACTGTTGACTAAACAATAAAAAATTATTACAATTATATTGAAAGGTTTAGGTGAAAACTATGGCTGATAATTTTGATAAAGTAGAAAATATCAATGATGAATATGGTCCTGATTTAGTTTCTGTTGTTGATGAAGATGGTGTTGAACACACTTTTGAGGAATTAGACAGAATTGAAACCGATGAAGGTAAATTTATTGCTCTTCTCCCTGTTTATGATGAAGCAGAAGAAATTCTCGACAGCGACGGAGAACTTATTATTCTCCAGGTAAAAGAAGAAGACGGAGAACTTTATTTAGAACCTATTGAAGATGATAATCTCTTTGATAAAATTGGTAAACTATTTGAAGAAAGACTTGCTGATATTTTTGAATTTGACGACGAAGAATAATCCAAAGATTTCAGTGAATATTAAAAATAATTCCTGCGGTGTGCGATAAATGTGGATAATATTAACCCTATGTCAATTTAAAGGGAGTTCGGACTTCTGTGGAGGATTGCAGACCTCCCGTACTTGTACGGACGAAGGGAGCGTGAGCCCACGGAGAGAGCACCCACCTGCCAAAAAGCAGGTTTTTATTACCGCATCCGGCATTGTGGGAATTAAAATGGGCTGTAAAAAAACGTTAAGTTTTTTTACAGCCCATTTTATTATATTAAATTTCAAACTGACTTTTATAAAGATTATAATAAAAACCTTTTTTTGAAAGTAACTCGTTATGATTGCCAATTTCAATTACCTTGCCATCATTCATAACAAGAATTTTGTCAGCATCCTTAATTGTAGAAAGTCTGTGGGCTACTACAAAAGATGTTTTATTTTCCATCAATAAATCAAAAGCTTTACTGATTTTCAACTCGGTTCTTGTATCTATAGAAGATGTTGCTTCATCTAAAATTAACATCGGTGGATTCATAGCCATAACTCTTGTAATACACAAAAGTTGCTTCTGTCCTTCAGAAAGCGAACCTCCACTCTCCCCAATCACAGTATTATAACCATTTGGCAAACGTTTAATGAAGCTGTGGGCACGTGTTAATTTTGCCGCTTTAATAACATCTTCTTCAGTTGCATTCGGCACGCCCATTTTTAAGTTTTCAAGAATAGTAGCACTTTTAAGCCACGTTTCTTGTAAAACCATACCAAAATTTGAGCGAAGCTCATGACGACTGACATCTTTTATATTTTTTCCATTAATTAATATTTCACCTTTATTAACTTCATAAAAACGCATCAGAATATTAATTAATGTTGTCTTACCACATCCTGTAGGACCAACAATAGCAATGGTTTCCCCTGAATTAACTTTTAATGAAAAATCCTCAATCAATGGTTTTTCTGGTGTATAAGAGAAGTAAACATTTTTAAATTCAACAGTACCGTTATCATTTTCAAAACGCTCATTTCCATCAGGAGAATACTCATCTTCATAAATTAAATCAAATACTCTGTTGAGACATGCAATGGCATTCTGAAGTTCCGTAATAACGCCAGAAATCTCGTTAAACGGCTTTGTATATTGGTTAGCATAGCTTAAGAAGCTAACGAGCATACCAACGCTTAAAACACCCTTTAAAACCGAAATAGAGCCAATTAAAGCAACAGCCATATAAACCATGCTATTTACAAATCTAGTAACTGGATTTGTTAAAGAAGAAAAGAAAATAGCTTTTAAAGACACTTTACTTAAGTCCTCATTAATCCTAATAAAATCCTCGATTGCTTTATCTTCATAATTAAACGCTTTAACTGTTTTTTCATTTGTTATCATTTCTTCTGTTATACTTGTCTGGTCAGCTCTGATTTCTGATTGTTTTTTAAATAAAGAATAAGTTTTACCAGAAATAAATTTTGCAGCAAATAATGAAAGTGGTGTTAAAACAATTACAGCAACAGTTGTTACAGGACTCATTAAAAGCATAAAAACTAATGTACCTACAATAGTAGCAATTCCTGTGAAAACCTGAGTAAAGCCCATAAGAAGACCATCAGCAAAAGTATCAACATCAGTTATAATTCTGCTAACTATACTACCATGCGGATTTGCATCAATGTATTTAATTGGTAGCTTATTTAATTTTTTGAAAGCAAGCTTTCTGATATCGCGAACAGTATTATAAGTAATGTAGTTATTTATAATACTCATTACCCATTGCGAAATCCCACCCAAAAGAACAATTAACACAATTTTGAACAAAATCGGAATCAAAAAGTCAAACTTAACATTTCCTTTATCGATTATTACATCAATTGCATCACCAACAAGAATTGGGATATAAAGTGAAACAACAACAAAAACAAGTGCTAAAATTACACTTAAAAACAACATCGGTTTATATTTTCCAATTATAGCAAATAATCTTTTAAATGTCTGCTTTTTCATATTCATTGCTCTTCACCCCCAAATTGAGAGTGGCAAATTTCTTTGTAAACCTCAGAAGATTTTTGTAATTCTTCATGAGTACCAATATCAATTAACTCACCATCATCCAATACTAATATTTTATCGGAATTCATAACGGCAGAAACACGCTGAGAAACAATAAAAACAGTTGGATTTTGTGGGAGTTCTTTTAATGCTTTTCGCAGCTTAGCATCTGTCGCTAAGTCTAAAGCTGAAGCACTATCATCAAGAATAAGAATCGGAGCATTTTTTATAACAGCACGCGCAATAGAAAGACGCTGTTTCTGTCCACCAGATAAGTTTTTACCATATTGCTCAATCTGGTAATCTAATCCCCCATCTTTTTTAAGAACAAATTCTTCTGATTGAGAAATCTTTAAAGCGTAGCTCAATTCTTCCTCAGTTGCATCCATCTTACCCATTTTAATATTATCTCTTATTGAGCCTTTAAATAACTCGGCTTTTTGTGGAACAATAGCAATATTATCTCTTAAGAATTTCTCTGTTACAGAAGAAACCGTTTTTCCAAAAATTTTCAGCTCACCACTTGTGATATCATAAAAGCGAGAAATTAGATTCACTAAAGTAGTTTTACCAGAACCTGTGCCACCAATAATACCAATTGTTTCGCCTTTATTTGCAACAAAAGAGATATTTTCCAGTGAATTTTCTGATGAATCAGGATACTTAAATGAAACCCCTTTAAACTCAACTGCACTCTCTGAATTCAAATCAAATTCATCAATAGCGTTAGCAAAATCAACTGTAGAATCCTTAACGTCAAACACTTTAGAAATTCTACCAGCACTTGCAATAGATTTTGTTATGCTCACGATAAGATTAGCAAGCTTAATCAATTCGATAAGAATCTGTGCCATATAGTTATAAAGAGCAATAACCGTGCCTTGAGAAATATCACCATTATCAACTCTTAATGCACCAATCCATATAAGAGCAACTGCAGAAATATTTACAATAATAAATGTCATTGGATTTGTTAAAGAAGATATTTTAGCAACTGCACGTTGTGCAATATTTAAAACAGAATTTTTCTCTTCGAAGTTTTTAATTTCATCCTCTTCTTTACAAAATGCCCTGAAAACTCTTACACCAGAAAGATTTTCACGAGTAGTAAGTAATAAGGAATCAAGTTTTTCCTGAACGTTCCTATATCTTGGTATTGTTATAGCCATCACTGAGAATACAACTACTGAAAGCAATGGTATGCAAACAACAAAAACCATTGCAGATTTGACATCTAAGGTGAACGCCATAAGCATTGAACCAAACACAATAAATGGCGAACGCAAGAATAACCGCAAAGTTAAATTCACACCAGATTGTACCTGATTAATATCACTAGTCATTCTTGTAATTAAAGTCGAAGCACCAATTTTTTCGTGCTCTGCATAAGAAAAGCTTTGTATGTGTTTAAATAAATCTGCCTTTAAGTCTGTTGCCATACCAACTGCAGCACGAGCTGACATATATTGAGCTGAAACAGAAAACAATAAACCAAAAGCACCCAAAGCAAGTAAAATCATTGCCTGTTTTACAACATAATCAATACCAGTATTAATACCTACATCAACTATATTAGCAATAACAATAGGTACGAACAATTCAAGAAGCGCCTCTGACATTTTCAGCAGGGGCGCAAAAATAGTTTCTTTAATATATTTTTTTAAATAAATTAAAACTTTTTTCACTTATAAAACAACCTCAATAAACTACATATATTGGTAATTAGTCTAACATAAAAACAATCTAATGTCAAATGAAAAACCCCGAAACTGTAATAGCTTCGGGGTTCTGAAATCCCATAAGGGATAACTTATCTCTTGCTGAACTGTGGTGCACGACGAGCGCCTTTGAGACCGTATTTCTTTCTTTCTTTCATTCTTGGGTCTCTTGTAAGAA
>CALFTN010000038.1 GCA_937916395.1 uncultured Clostridia bacterium
ATGAAACAAAAAAGTTATTTTTACAACCCTGCCTCTCTTCGAAGAGAGGGGGACCGCCGTCCCGTGTGTTGCTTCCTTTTAATAAATTTCCAAGCGTGATGAAAATTAATTAAAACAAACAAAGTTCATTGGGTGGTGGAGAGTTCTTTGACACGAGGTTATTTATATAAATTTACTTGCTTAAAGAATTAATGAATTATAATTTACCAATAAACCGACAAACTACAACAATGGCAGTTCACGCGTTGCGAAGAACTCTCCACCATTCCGTTTTAATTTTTAGTAATTCACAATTAATTACTCGCTTAAAAATCCCTCATAAATTCAAGTGTTTGTATTGAATGGTCCCCCTCTCTTCGAAGAGAGGCGTTTTTAAAATACAGAACACAGATTTTTGGAAGCCTAACGGCTAAAAAATTGTAATAGATAATTCTTTCATTTAAACTGACTCACTGTTACAAAAAAAACACCCCAAAACGAAATTAATCGCTTTGGGGTATAATTGTTATGCACAACATACGATGTATTCAGTAGCTATAAGATCAGATGTTTCATAATCACAACGAGTACAAGCATCGTAATCGTAAGTTTTTCTTACACATCTTGGTGAAGTAGCACTAACTTTATGAGTAACAACATCTACAATTGAATTCTGTAATTTATGACCAAATAATGTACAGGTAAGTCCATAAGTAGCAGCACCATCATCTGTTGCAGGCTCACCATTTGCAAAATATTTTTCAATTTTTGCTTTTGTTTCGTCTGAAACGTTTTCATCTAAAATAATAATTTCTACATTTTTATCTTCTTTTGCACTTGTTGGTAAAACACAGGTGCAAATTAATAAAGTTAATGCGAGTAAAATCGCAAACAAGCTCTTAATTTTCATTTTAACTCCTTCAGGTTTTCAATTACTTCTATAAGATCTTGTTTGTTATTATAGTTTAAAAGATATAAAGCATTGTTATATTCAAAATATACCTGAACGACACCCATATCAGCTTTATCTATTTCATAACAAATAAATTCATTTATTTTATATGTATCTGTAGTTACATTTTTTATATCTTCTGATATAGTTTCATCAAAAAGGATTGCATACGTAAATTTCTCATCACTAAATGAAAATACAAGCTTTTCCTTTGACTCAAAATCAGATAACACAATTTTTTCTAAGGATATATTATCTGGAAGTTCACTCGGATACAAAACATCCAAATTCAAAGCATTTATAGCCTCTTCGACAGTTTTGTATTTTTGGCTCTCTCCACGCATATAAACACTAATCCCATTTACATCAATTTCCTGATCAACTGGCGTTTCGGCAACCGTACCAAACCTATTTTTGAGTTCATCAAAAATGTTCCAGTCGAATGCTATTGAAGTTATTGTGAATATAGCGACAAGTATTGAAATAATAGCAGCAATTAACAAGATCTTATGAGATTTAACTTTTGTTGCTCTACCCTTTACACTCTCTGGTGTTGTATTTAAAGTGGCGATTTCAACAAAAGGTATTTTTCTGACCTTTTCTTCTACTTCTTCGGGAGTGAGCTCGGCTTTTAAGCCTTGAATTTCAAGACTCAATGACACAATTTTATCTATGAATTCTGTGTTAATTTCTTTTAGTGGCTTTTGAATCTCTAAATCATAAAGATTTTTAAGCTTTTCTAAAAATTCAGATTCATTAAAATTTGCTGTTTTGTTATCCATTTAAACCTAACTCCTTTCCCATACATTATTCTCCTTTCATTACTATATGTCGCTTTTACCCCAAAGACTACAAAAAAATTTTTAATTTTTTTAAAAAATTTTCAAAAATATATTTTGATAAGGAGCATAACCCATTGTGGAGAAAGGTTTTTCGCCTCTTTTATAATTTTCTTTCTTGTTCTGTGAGCAGTAACGTTAACGTTTTTCGTGCTTAAACCCAACTCCTCGCCTATTTCTTTATAAGTTTTATTTTCATTGTTATACATTGAAAATATTGCTCGTTCTGTTTCAGAGAGAGAATTCATAATAATTTCTATTTTTCTGTCGGTTTCTTCCGGTGTATCTATCATTTCTCTGTTGATACTTTCCATAATATTAGCTATCATACCGTGATATTCGGTATACGGAAGAATTCTGTCGGCTTCTTTCTGTCGCTTTCTGAAATATTCTTTTACCATAAGGTCAATTACTTTATAAAACCAGGCTTTAACGTATTCATCTTCTAAAGTTTCTCTTTTATACTCAAACAATAAAAAAGCATTCTGCACTATATCGTCCGCTTCAAACTCATCACCTACAAGAAAAATACAATGCGCACGAATTTTATTGTAATATTTATTTGTTATTTCAAGCGCTCTTTTATCGTCAATCATAATGTTTTAAACCTTTCTAGTTATACAGTAACACACCGATTATAACACTTTTAAATAGTTTGTCAAATTTTGTCTTTTTTAAAATTTTTTTGTAGTCTTTGGCACTTTTTCGACATATAGTATAGAGAGGTAAAATTAATTTTTGACTAAAAAGCGAAAGAAGAGGTGCCCAAATGAGTATTTTTATAAGAGAAATGAAAATGCCACTTACAATCAGAGCGTTTACCGTTCCTGATGAAAATGGCGATTACAATATTTATATAAATTCAGACCTTTCAGATGAAGCTAAAGCCGAAGCGCTGGAGCACGAAAAAAAGCATATTGAAAACGACGACTTTACTTCTGACGATTTGGCAAGAAAGATTGAAAAAAAATAAAAAAAGGTGCTAACAACTTTTATTGCCAGCACCTTTTAAAATTAACCTTTAATCTTAGCCAAATCTCTATAGCTGATAAGCTCAATACCAAGAGCCTTAATATGCTGTAAAGTTTTTGGGTCTGAGAAGAGCTTGTGTTCCCAAACACGTCTTTGCCATGAGCCGGCAATAGCTTTTATTTCTTCACATTCAAATACAGGGTGAATATAAGTTTCAGTAACACCATTAGGGAAGCTTCTGTAAAGCTCATAAATGTATTCTCTATATTGCTCATAGTCATCCTTCCAAGGACCACTCCAGTCACCAGGAATAAGGTAGTCTGGCATTAAAACACCGTGGTCTTTTGCATAAGCTGTGAACTTAGAAAATGCCATTTTAATAACTTCTTCTGGAAGCTGAATGTCGAGCATTTCGTTACCCATCATTTCAGGAATGAATGTACCAGGGAAACGGAATGGTAATTTATATTCTGCAGCGATATCAAAAATAAGTTGAAGAAGCTCAAGTCTTCCGGTTGCAATACCATAAAGTGAACCCATGTGGTTATCAAGGTGAGAAGGCTCTACACCAAAAGACTTAAATCTTTCAATCTGTGCACGGATCTCTGCTTCTACTTCATCAAGGTCAGCAGCTTCTTCAAACTGGTCTGACTCGTGGTGCATAAAGCCTTCAGAATCACGAAGAGATGATGTATTATTCTCTGCAACAGGACCCCATCTGTATTCGCCCCATTCACTTGTGAATGTAAGGTGAACACCTACAGCGTGCTGTGGGTTATTTTTTGCCCATACACCTGCATTTTTTGCCCATCCGCAAGGTGTCATAATAGTAGATGAAGTTATACCACCCTTTTCGAATAAATCTGCTACAGCCATATTAGCTGCTCTGCACATACCAAAATCGTCTGCATTAATAATAAGATATTTATCCATTTTATATGCTCCTTAAGATGCCAAGCATCATAATTTACTATTTATTGTTTTTTGCCTCTTGTTCTGCACGTCTTTTTTTGATTTCTGAAAGCGAAGATATTGTCATTACCTCTCCATCATCTTCAATGTAATCACTAAAACCTGCAACATCAACTAATTCAAAACCAGTTTCTTCAGAAAAATCCTCTGCTTCAAAATCCTGCTCATTAGCTTCTTTATAAAGCTCTTGTTCCACAATGTTGTTTTCTTCAGCTTCTTCAAAAGAATCATCATTATAAGAAACGCCAGTATTTTCAAAAGAAACTTCATTTACATCATCTTTTAACGATTTAAGAGTCTCAGACTCTCTCAATCCCTGAGCATCCTTCAACGTACCTAATGTACGCTTTGAAGTATTCTTGCCCTTTGACTTTTTAGCCTTCTTTTCTTTTTTAGGCTTTTCGCTTTTTTCTACTGTTCCATCTTCACTAAGCTTAATACCACTGCGCTTTATATGAACTATTACACACACAGCAGCAATCGCAAAAATCCATACAATAACAAGTACCACAATAATTGCTGTTACTGCAAAATTTGTGTCAGGCTTATTTTTGTTATCGTTCGTTGCAGTATTACCCGCAGTATTAAATACAACTGGTGCACCAGTTGTACCTTGTGCAATACCATTTATGTAATCATTATACATAGCTTCAGCTTTTTCGATTACTTCAGTTGTTGCTATTCCATCAACTGTCATACCATATTTAAGCTGAAGATTTTTAACTGCCGCTGCAGTTGCATCATCATACTCACCAGTAATTGAGCCCTGAAGACCACATTCTGTATAAATAAGAATCCATTGTAACCATTTAACACCGTCGCCCTTGTCGCCAGGATTTAACTGACCAGCAGGCTTAGCGTAAGGGTTTACTGTAGTGTTATAGTCAACATTCTCACCATTAAGTGAAGAAATTGGTGTACTGGCTGTTGCATTTTGCTGTAAATTTGAATTATATGAGCCTGTAACAACAGGGTCAATAGTATCGAAGAAGTTACTTCCTACAGTCTGTTTTTGTGTTGTAGGAATAAGACCTTCTAAATCGAAGCCCTCAAAAACACCGAGTATGCCGTCAACCTTATTGCCAACCTGCTGAGAAACATCGTTATCCTGAAAAACGCTCTCAACAACTCCGCCAACAAAATCGCCAACGCCATCTCCAGCGATATTGCCCAAACCACCTAAAAAACCAGTCTTAGTAGTTCCGGTAGTTCCATTACCAAAAGTAACATTCTCATCGTCGTCATACATATCGTCATCATACATATCGTCGTTAAAATATGTATTCTCAATAAACGTAGTACTCTCTGCTGACGCTACAACCGTTAACACGGACGAAAGTAAAACAACGAAGGAAATAAATAATAAAAATGATTTTTTCATATTCCACTCTCTTAAAAAACGCATATTATCATACGTTTGACATTATATCACACTTATACTAAAAAAATCAACAAAAATTATGAACAAATTAACATTTTTGTCAAATTCCCCTATTTACCTATAGGAAATCTGTCTAATTTGATGTATAAATAAAAAAATTGTGCAAAAATGAATAAAAATGATGCCGAAACACAATGTTCCGGCATCTCAAATTTTATTCACCTAAAATTATTTCTGGATTATTAAAGATTTCTTCAAGCTTCCAAATAAATGGAGAAACCTCTGAAAAGTCAAGTGCTCTGTGGTCAAAGCAGATTGTAAGTGGAAGAATATTTCTTATTTCAATTTTATCTTCACCATTTTCATCGGTTACAACTATTGGTCTTTTTTGAATTGCACAAACAGCCATAGCACAAACCATTGGTGGAATAATCATAAGAACACTCGCATCACCTCTTAAGCCTCTAACGAGATTACCTACGTTAGAAACGAGGAATGTACCTTGAGCTAAATCATCACGGGTAATTCTGTCGGTTTCAGGAATTGAATAATAAGCCTTTTTCTCTTTACCCTTTAAAGTAACAACCCTGTGTTTTTTCTGTGATTTCGCACCAAAAATTCTTAAAGCCGCTTTTATAAAATGACCTTTTTTAAGAGCTTTGATTGTGTCGTGAATTGAAACTGAATAAAGTGCTTCTGTAAGATTTGTATTTGCAAGTTTTCTGTTAATATCTGCAGTGTATTTTGCAATCTCCTGAAGAGTTTTATTACCCATATCCTTCATGTTAACAGTCATCATAGAGCCATCAGGAAGTGGCCAAGGAACTGAAATATCAATATTATCAAATGTTGTAATCTTACCTCTAACAAGTTTCTTTTCAAAATGCATGTGAGAATTCATTTCAGGCGCTGCCTTTAAGCCTTCTGAAACAGCTTTTAAAATAACGCCGTTGAAGGTTAATTTATATTCATCATCTTTATGCTTTTCTGTATATTCTTTGAATGCAGCCTGAAACTTTGTAACATCCGCATCATAAGTATAGCAAACATGTGGAATATTCTTCCAACTTTCACTTGTCATATTAGCAACAATTTTTCTTTGAATACCAAATCTTGTAATATGTCTTATTGCCATTTTACTTACCCCCTTTTGTTTTAAAAGAAATAACCGATATCTGTAAGTTCCTGCTTAAGAGATGCTTTTTCTGCATCTGTAAGTGGTGTACCTGGGAAAACGGCCTCGCCTGAATCAACACCTAAAAGTGTAAGAATATATTTAATTGAACGGATAACACCATATTTAATAATAAGTGTAACAACCCTATTAATTTTATACTGTTGTTCCTGTGCAGCTCTTATATCGCCCTTCATAAACAAATCATAAAGCTTGCAATATTCTGAACAAAGCACATTGTATGTTGAACCAATACCAGCATCTGCACCCATTGAAAGACCACAAAGAAGCATTTCATCAGGACCATTAATTACGTTTATGTCGCCACCGTTGAGTTCTTTAATTCTATGTAATGAATAGAAATCAGTCAATGTAAATTTAACACCGATAATACCATCGAGCTTAATAAGCTTTTCCATAAGTGCTACAATATCACCTGTATAAAGACCCTGAGCGTAAGCAATAACAGGAAGTTCAGAAGCATCTGCTATTTTCTTATAATACTCGATAATCTCGTTATCATTATATTTATAATAGAAATTAGGTACAACACTTGAAACTGCATCACACCCACATTCTTTAGCATGACGAGAAAGAAGAATTGCTTCTTCTGGTGAAGCTGCACCAACATGGTTTATAACAATACCTCTGCCGTTGCTGTATTCAACTGTTGCTTCCGCAACCGCCTTTCTCTTGTCTACAGTAAGAACGGGACCCTCACCAGTTGAACCACAGATGTAAAAGCCCTTAGCACCCTGACCATAGTTCATATCAATATTTTTCTTAATACTTTCTTTTAAGATTTCACCATTTTTGTCAAAAGGTGTAATAAGTGCTGGTGCGATACCTTTAAGTAAAATGTTACTCATAAGCCATTTACCTCCATATTAATTAAATAACTACACCCAGTATAGCAAAAAAACTTGTGAATGTCAATTCACTTAGTAAACAAAAATTAAGAATTCTTAATTTCCACAAAATCGACAAATCCGAATTATTTTCATTGGTAAAAATGCTATTTAACTATTTCTTTTTCAGGTTAATAAAATGTAAAATTTTTACATCTTTATTGCAATAGATTACTTTGTGTTGTATAATTTTTGGGTTAACACTTTTATGTGTGAAAGGATAAAAATATGAAATTTATTAACAAACTACTTATAAAGCTTCATATCAAAAAAACGCCAGAGAATCCTGACGACGATAATAAAGGTAATATAAAGCTCCCCCCTCCTGTTGCAGAAAGATTAAAAAATGAAAATCTTAACACAGATAATTTAATTTTTTCTTTTAAATCTGATATGAATTCAGAGGCACTTTACTCTGACACTTACATTTTATTTGATGACAAAGGTATTTACATTGCCGACTTCAATGAAGAAGTGAAGCAAAAGAAAAAAAGCAAAAAGAAATTAGAATTCAAGCCCGAGCTTTTAAAGCTCACAACTATTCCAATAAATGAAATTGATGAAATCTGTATTGAAAAATGCGTTGCAACAGGCAGATTAACTTATAAATACAAAGATGAGTATTTTGCACTAGGTTGCTTTTCAATAGGTTTTTTATCACAAGCCGAATGCTTCACTAAAATCTTTAACAACTACAAAATGGGCAAAGATTATCAGATGTATATTGATTCTGCAAAAAAAGCAGTTTGTAAAAAGTGTGGTAAGCCCGTGCCCCCAGGCAGAGTATTCTGCAAAAAATGTACTGGTAAAAGCTCAACTGTAAAAAGACTTTTTTCATTTTTTAAAGAAGTCCGTGGAAAAATGCTCTTTTTCATAATTTCAATTCTTATAAGCACTGGAATTTCTCTAATTATTCCACAATTCAGCACACAAAAGCTTTATGACGAGGTTTTAAATCCTAATAATACTGCTGGCTACGAAGAATTGTTCACAGCACTTCTTACTCTTGTCGGCACTATTGCGTCTTTAAAAATTATTCATTGGGTTTTCACCTTTGTATATCAATATATCATTGCTGGCATGCTCCCTTGGGTAGTTTACAGCATTAAGCTTAAAATTTTTACAGCTATGCAAAATCTCTCTGTTGGATTTTATACCCACAAACAAACCGGCTCGTTAATGGAGAGAGTAACAAGAGACTCAAATAATATTTATTGGTTTTTTGTTGATGGCTTTCCTTATGTAATTACAAATGCTATTACTGTTGTAGGCATTTTTGCAATTATGTTTTTCACAAGCTGGAAATTATCATTAATTCTTTTGGTTTCTGCAGGAGCTATAGTTTTCCTTTATCCGTTATTTGAAAGAATTTTCAGAAAGCTTCACCACAAGGTATGGGTACAGAATTCAAACCTTACTTCCAAGGTAAGCGATAATATCAATGGCCACAGAATTATCAAGGCATTCTCCAAAGAAGACGAGGAATACGAAAACTTCAACAATATCAGTTCTCGCCTTATGAAAGCAGAAATTAAATCTTCAAATGCAGAAGCTACTGTTTTTCCGGTGCTTTCTATTTTAGTCTATGCCCTCAGCGCTATAGTTTTAGGCTATGGTGGCGTTCTCTGTGTAAAATATAATGAGCTTACAATTGGTCAGCTTTTGTCATTTGTTGTTTATTTACAAATGCTACAAGCACCTATTGAATTTCTTTCATGGGTAACAAACTGGTGGGCTCGTTGTGTTGACTCGGCACAAAGAGTATTTGAAATTATGGATACCGAGCCAGATATAAAAGAACCTGAAAATCCTGTTAATATTGAAAATTTCAAAGGCGAAATTGAACTTTGTGAATTGCAATTTGAATATGAACCAGCACAACCAATTATTAAAAATTTATCTTTAAAAATTGAAGCTGGTGAAATGCTCGGTATTGTTGGTAAAACTGGTGCTGGTAAAACCACAATTTCTAATCTTATTGCACGTCTTTATGACCCAAAAGAAGGTACCGTAAAAATTGATGGTATAGATGTAAAGAATATTCCTTTACACCAATTAAAAGAGAATATTGGTATCGTTTCTCAGGATATTTTCTTATTTATGGGTACTATTGCAGACAACATCCGCTATGCTCGTCCCAATGCTACAAATGAAGAAGTAATTGCTGCAGCAAAGGCAGCTTCTGCTCATACGTTTATCTCCAAGCTCCCTGACGGTTATGAAACCTTTGTAGGCTCTGGTGGTCAGGATTTATCTGGTGGTGAAAGACAGAGAATAAGTATTGCAAGAACAATTATACAAAACCCCAAAATACTCATTCTTGATGAAGCTACTGCGGCTATGGATACGGAAACAGAAAGAAATATTCAGAACTCACTTGCTGAATTAAAGAGTGGCAGAACTACCATTTCTATTGCCCACAGACTTTCTACTCTTCGTGATGCTGATAAATTAGCTGTAATTGATGACGGCGAATGTATAGAATTTGGCACTTATAAAGAGCTTATGGAAAAGCAAGGCGAATACTATCGCCTTTTCAAATTACAGGAAGAAGCTCTTAAATTTATTGGTATCGGTGAAGAAGAAAATAAAAATGATAAGGAGAATGAAGATGGAAACAATTAAACTTTCTCTTGAATTTTTAAATCCAGAAAAATGTCGTTTTTTTAAAAATAAAAACGGATTTTTAGTATTGGAATTAGATGATGAAAATAAAGGGAGAATTAAGCTTTCGAGAAGCTATCCTTTTTCAAAGCCAACTGAATACATTTGTATTTCTGACTTAGAGGATAAGGAAATAGGTATTTTGAGAGATATTGAAGAGCTTGACACTTCTTCAAAAGAGCTTGCTAAAGAAGAGCTCGAAACGCGCTATTTCTGCCCTACTATTACAGAGATTAAATCTATAAAAGAAAAGATGGGTCACTTCTATTTTGAAACAAAAATAGGTGTAAAGGATAAAAACTTTACAGTTAAAAACATTACTCGTAACGTGCGTTTCGCTGGAGAAGACACTCTTCTTATTTTTGATATGGATGGCAATCGCTACATTATGCCTGAATTCTCAAAAACCGACGTAAAAAGTCAGAGATTATTGGAGCCGTATTTATATTAATTATGAAAGAAATTAAAATTACTTTTGACCTTTCGCCTGAACTGAATTTAGTTGATGGTGTTCTCACCTTAACAGAAGATAGTGTAACGGCGGAATACAATTCTCAAAAAACAGAATATAAAATAAGTGATATTTGTGAGGCTGTACAATACACTGATATTGGTTGTGGTCGTCTTGAATTAAAGGTAAAAAATGGCAAAGAAGACCAGAGTGATAACTTACCACTCTGCCGTTTTTCAATGACCTACGTCAGCGAAATTGGTGAATTTACAAAGGTTTTAAATCACCTTATTAAAACTGGTGAATTAACCGATATTTCTACTAAAGATTTGCCAGTATGCCCAAAATGCCACAGGCACTTATTTAAAAATATGAGTGTATGCCTTTACTGCATAAAAAAGAGTTACGTTTTCGGCAGAGCAATAAAATATTTCAAGCCTTATTTAATACCGATGATTTTCGCAGGACTTGCACTCACATTTTCAAATGTTTTATCAGCATTTATGCCACTTTTCAACAGCGTATTAATTGACGATTATTTAATGCCAACTGAGGATGCCACTCCGTATTTTACATCACGTATAACCGGTATTATTGTAATTGCTGTTTTAATGGTAGTAGTATTTGCTTTATCAAAAGTCATTACAGTTTTAAGCACCAGAGCAACAAATAAAATCGGTTCTCGTTTTTCAAACGATTTAAGACTTATGGTGTATAAAAAAGTCCAAGAGCTTTCACTTACTTCAATGTCAAAGCTTACTGCCGGTAACGTAATAACACGTGTTACTAAAGATACCGAAAGAGTAAAAGACTTTTTCAATGAGCAAGGCAGATATTTAATAGAGCAAATTATAATGCTTTTATTAGTGCTCACCATTTTGATTGCTACAAATCCACTTTTAACTTTACTTGTTATAATACCTGTACCAATTGCACTTTTTATGATTTCTCGCTTCTGGAGAAGCACTCACGTAAGATATCACAAGCAGTGGCGTGTAAACTCAAAAGCAACTTCTATTCTTCACGATATTATAAAGGGTATAAGAGTTGTTAAAGCCTTCGGTAACGAAGAAAGAGAAATTGAAAAATTCCAGAAGGTTTCAAAGGAGCTGGCTCGTGTCAGTGCCTCTAACGAAAAATACTGGGCAAGAACATTCCCTTTTGTTGGTAACTTCATAGCCCTCAGTGAATTTTTAGTTCTTATCGTCGGTGGTAAGATGGTTTTAGATGGCGAAATGTCATTAGGTGAACTCACACGTTTCAATTTATATCTTGCTTATCTCTATGCTCCACTTCGTTGGATTTCTTCATTCCCAAGAAGACTTGCAGATGCTTCAACTAGCCTTGTAAAGATATATGAAATTCTTGACGAAGAACCTCAGATAACAGATGCAAAAGAGCCAAAAGAATTAAACACATCTGGTGCAATTGAATTTAAAAATGTTGATTTCGGTTACAAATCTTACGAACCGGTTTTAAAAGACATCAATTTAAAAATTCAGCCTGGCGAAATGATTGGTTTGGTTGGTCACTCTGGTGCAGGAAAAAGTACTCTTATAAACCTTTGTATGCGTCTTTATGACCCTACAACTGGCTCTATAACTATTGATGATGTGGATTTAAGAGATTTTGAGCAATCCACCCTGAGGGATAATATAGGTGTTGTTTTCCAGGAAACCTACCTTTTCTCTGGTAGCGTTTTCGAGAATATTGCTTACGCAAGACCCGACGCTTCCCTTGAAGAGGTTATTGCAGCTGCAAAAGCCGCTAATGCACACGAATTTGTAATAAAGCTACCTGATGGTTATAACACTACAATCGGTGAAAATGGTCATACACTTTCTGGTGGAGAAAGGCAGAGAATAAGTATTGCACGTGCTATTTTAAAAAATCCACAAATTCTTATTCTTGACGAAGCAACAAGCTCTCTCGACCCCGAAACAGAAATTAAAATTCAAGAAGCGTTACAACGTTTGACTAAAGGCAGAACAACTATTGCAATTGCTCACAGACTTGCAACTCTCAGAAATGCCGACAGGCTCGTTGTTATTGAAAAAGGTCATATCGCAGAGTGTGGCTCACATGAAGAGCTCATGAATTTAGGTGGTATTTATCACGATTTGGTTATGGCACAACGCCAAACTGCAAAATTAAAAAATTAATAAGTAACTGTTCAGAAATCACTGGTATTTTTGAACAGTTATTTTTTTATTTTTGTGAGCAATAATAAATTTATGAATAAGAGAAAACACATTTTAATAACTGCCGTTATTACAGTAATAGTCTTTATTTTTTCACCACAAATTTATGCGTTACCTATTTTTGAATATAATTTCTACAAAGAAAAGCCACACTACGAATTTACTGAGCAACTAAAAAAAGATAATTTATTATTAAACAAAGGAGAAAGAGAAGTAAGAATTATGACGCTTAATCTTTTAGCTCATTATTCCTCGTGGGGAGGAACACCAGTTAACGAACGCTCACATATTTTTTTCGCTTTACAAAGTGCTTATTCGCCAGATGTCTTAGGGGTTCAGGAAATGTGCAATGACTGGTACAATGAAATAAGTAAAACTAAAAGCAATTACAAATTTGTTACACCTGTAAAAACCGCTTTTCCACAAAAAATGACAGCTATTATTTACAACGCTGAAACTCTGGACGTGATTGACAGCGGAAATAAATCATTCAGCAATGCACTGAATTTTAAATCCAGAAGAATTGTGTGGGCTGTTTTTAAAACAAAAAGCACAAATAAAATTTTCATAGTTTTAAACACACATTTAAGCTTTCTCAATAAAAATGAAAATGATGAAAATTACACCACTCAAGCCTGTCAAGTTAATGAACTTTACACCACCATACAAACCCTCTATTCCCAATACTCTTACCCTATTTTAATAATTGGTGACTTCAACACAAAAAGACGAGTTAATTATCAAAATCACGTTATTGCATCTGGTAGCTACGGAATACTGAATTCGCTGTATACCGATGCAGAATTTTTGGCAAAAAATAAATTTAACGGTTCAAATCTGAGCTTTAACAATACACTCAATGACCATATTTTTATATATGGTGATATAAAAATAAAAAACCTGGCTCTTCTTTCGCAAGACTGTTTCACGCCTTTAAGCGACCACTACCCACTACTTGCCGATTTTTCTTTCTAAAATTTGTTGAATTTGTAGATTGACCGAATTATTCCCATAGTATACAATTAATTATTATATTTTAATTTGGGGAGTGTATTTATGGACTTATCAAATCTCATAAAAGACAAAAAAATCTCGGCGCAATATATGATTGATGAAATCACTCATATATGCAAAACAATGCCAAAACGTGACCCTGGTTCAGAAGGTGAAAGAATTGCTTGTGAATATATGTCAGATGTTTTAAAAAATGATTGTGGTTGCGAAAGAGTTGAAATGGAATCCTTCAAAGAAAACCCTGGTTCTTTCTTTGGTTGGATTTACATAACATTTACACTTGTTCTCTCTGCAGTAGCATTGTTTTTTATTTGCCCTATAATTTCAATTCCACTTATAGTAGCTGGTTTCTTATTAGCAATTTTACAATTTGGTATGTATAAAAAAATTGTTGACTGGGTATTCCCCCAGAAAACTGGTCATAATGTTACTGCAATTAAAAGCTGTACAGGCGAAGTTAAAAGAAGAATTTTCTTCAATGGCCACCCTGATGCTTGTTGGGAATGGCCTGTAAACTACCGTTTAGGTGGTGTTTTTTTCGAGGGGCACATTGTTGTAGCAACTCTTGGTGCTTTTTATTACTTAGTCATTTCAATTCTTTACATAGCAAACTATGGTGTTACTTTTGGCTTGGTAGATACAAATTCAACATTTTTTAAAATGGCACTTTGGGGACTTCTTTTTGTACCATTTATGATTGGTATGTTCTTTATGTGGAATGAAAAAAGAGTTGTTGATGGTGCAAATGACAATCTTTCTGGTTGCTATATGGGTATTGCAATTTTAAAAGCATTAAAAGACAACAATATAGAATTTGAAAATACTGAGGTTGGCGTTATTATTTCTGGATCTGAAGAAGCAGGTCTTCGCGGTTCTTCTTTTTGGGCTGAAAAGCACAAAGAAGAGTTTTCAGATGTTCCTACCTTCATTTATTCTTACGACACTATTTTTGACCCAAAATTCTTAATGACAAACTACCGTGACTTAAATGGTACTGTTAAGGTTGATAAAGATGTTTCAGACTTATTTATGGAATGTGCAGAAGAATTAAATATTCATTGTTTAAAAGGTATGGTTCCACCACTTGGTGGTGCTACCGACTCTGCAGCATTTGCAAAAGCCGGTATGAGAGCGACAGGTATTACTGGTCTTAACCACAATTTACAGAACTATTACCACACAAGACGCGATACGTATGATAATATGAACTTAGAGGGTCTTGCAGACTGCTTCGCAGTAAGTGTTAAGGTGCTTGAAAAATTTGATATGGGTGCTAAACAAACAGGAACTCCTAAAGATAAAGAGATGGTAACAAAATGACACACGCTGAAAAAGGTGCACAGTATTTCTGTGACGGCTACAATTGTAGTCAATCAGTTGTTTTAGCCTACTGTGACGACTTAAAATTAGATAAAGAATTAGCTTTAAAATTATCTTCATCCTTTGGTGGCGGTATGGGGCGACTCAGAGAAGTCTGTGGTGCAGTAACTGGTATGTTTTTTGTCGCAGGTATTCTTCACGGTTACTCTAACCCAACAGATAAAAAAGCAAAGGATGAGCATTACAGGCTCATTCAAGAGCTTGCAGAAGAATTCAAAGCTGTTCACTCAACTTATATCTGCAAAGATTTATTACAAGTTGCTGGTAAACAATCTCACATTTCTGAAGAAAGAACACCAGAATATTACAAAACAAGACCTTGTGTAAGATTTGTAATTACTGCGTGTGAGATATTGGATAAAAGATTTTTTTAGTTAAAAGAAAACCAACCGATGCAAATTGTATCGGTTGGTTTGTTTTTTTAATTAAAAGTTGTAAAAATGAAATATTATCAATACTATCCCGAGCAGTGCAAAAATTACCGGGATTCCATATGCATCACTTTTCTTCATTTTCGCCCAACATATATTATTTGGGGTCATTCGTTTTCTGTGTATATGCTGATATGAACAATAAATATGTTTCCACCGACAAACATACCCTATTAAACTATGCAAAGCAAACAAAATAAAATCAATACCCAACAAAAGCAAAAATACATTCTCTTTGAAAATGAAAAAAATCAAAATTGGAAACAATATCAGTGGAAACAATACCATATATCCATAAATGTAGAAAAGAGCAAGTATAATAATACGCCTTTTACGAGTAGCATTTTTTCCCATTATAACTCCCCCTATCTATTTACAAAATATCCGGGATTTCATATTTTTCATCAATAAGAATATAATTTACATTATGCACCTTTGCAAGTTCAAGAACTATAAGATTATCTTTAATAAGAGTTTCTATTGTACAATCATCACACAGACGATTTTCAATCACATTTTCGTACTTTTTAATATCATCAAAATGATTTTTAATATATTTTTCGCTCATAATAAGACAATAATATTTTATGTTATCAAGATACTCTCTACTGAAATCTTTTTCATAATCAAATGGTATATAACACCCCTCAACAATTAAATTCTGCTTGTTTTCAATAGCGGTTTTAATTATTTCACGAACAATCGGCCACAAATAATTTGTTAGTTCATTGTCATCGCTCAATGGTGTAAGTGTGGTATTACCACTACGAATCAACCCCATTTTCAAGTGGTCAATTGAAAGGTATGGATATTTATATTTTTCAAGTAATTTCTGTGCAAGCAAAGTTTTACCTGTGTGCGATGCACCTGTAATTAAAATAATCATTTTTAGTCCTTTTTATAAGAATGTGATAATAATTATTATATCATATTTTTTCAATTATGTTTAAATCCTTGTAATACCAAAAGTTGATTGTAATTTTTACCCTATAAAAAATCAGGATTTCATTGAGTTTCTCTTTTTTTCTCCTTTTCGTAAAGAATTATATAAACCAAAGAAATAATAGCATTTACAACAGCTAAGACACAATAAATTACCTCTAACCAATTTATAGCTATAACGAACCACACACCAGCGCTTAGCAACCATAAAAGCGAAGTAATAAGAAACCTTTTTCTATACAAAATCTTTTGGGAATTCATTTTGTCACGAACTTCTTTTACAAAAGGAATATCAGTATCATTAGAATATTCTTCGTTCAACAAATAATCCGTAGTCACATTAAATAACTTACTCAACTGTAGAATGTTATTTGCATCTGGAAGCGCTGTTCCATTTTCCCAGCGACTAATAGCTTGCCTTGATACATACATTTTTTCAGCTAAATCTTCTTGTGACCAACCATTTGATTTTCTAAGCTTTATTATTTTATCTGACAACTTCATCACAAAATCCCCCTTTTATTTGGTGATTTCATTGTATCAAAAAGCATTTCTTTATACCACCACATCAACTTTACAATTCCGCAACATAACTTTACATTATTTTAAATTGAAGTTTGGCGAGATGATTATATCACAAAAGTGAAATATTGCTATTGTTATAGTAATTTACAAATATTATTGTAAACAAGTAATATTGTAAAATTGTTGACAATTAAAAAGTGATATGTTAAAATACAAATGACAGAAGAGCAATCTTTACCGATTACTCCTTCGCATTTGAGATTAGAAAACTAACCGCAAGTACGAGGCGCGGTTAGTTTTCTCTATTATCAGAGCAAATCTAATAATACCACAATCAAAACCAGATTGTTTTGGACAATATCTGTTAATTTAATGCTTCCACTTGTTGGTCTGTTGCAAAATCCTTCTCTATTATTTCTTTGTTCAAAACTTTTCCACAAGAATCATATGTGTAATATGTATTTTCTTCTGGAATTCCAACTAATCCATCACCATCATCAATCCACTCACCAAGCCCCGTACCTCGAAATACAATTGAGATATCTCCATTAGGTTCAGTAAATGTATACGCATTTATTCCATTTGTATTACTAAAACTACTCGTACCTTCTCCAGTATCAGGTATAAGCCAACTTTGATCACCAATCTTAGTTTCCCCCAATTCTGGATTTTTTTCAACTGCATTTTTTATCATTTCAAACTGTTTTTTTCTATTAAAGACCAATTCGACAAATTCTCTTTTTGTTTTTTTCAAAACTAACAATTAAATCGTTTATAGTTTCTTCTTTTGATAATAATTCTCTTTTTGAATCTTCTGTCACAAGATACATTATCGTATTAAAAACCACTTGATTATTTGCATTTTCAAAAATTTTATTTTCTACTACATCCATAATAATACCCTCATTCACTCCATCTAATTTCATCCAAATTCAAATCATTATGAATAAAAATATATCCAGATCCTATAGATGAACTCGATATATTATTTCGTTCAATTAAAGCATCTTCTATAGGTTCTTCAACATAATATATTTTTATAATATTTAATAAAATATCATTATTTTTTAAAATCTCAACCACTTCATTAGCATCTTTTTCCTTTGTTTCCATAGAACTCGTCACAATTAGCGTTACAGATGAATTTCTCAAACAACGCTTAATATATTCATCAAAACTCATATCACCTTTGTTATGTTCCGCACTAACAACGCCAGGCAGGATTTTTATTTGAATATCGCCATACACTGGATACAATAGTTTTTTTATTTCATTTTCAGATTCCTCAAGATATTTAATTGATAAATAATCATCCGACCATTTTTTGTGATCCAAAAACAAATATCTTTTATTCACCAATAATCTAATCTTTTCGTCTGGAAGTTTCTCTGCTTTAAATGTATATGAAATTGTGCTATGAGACCATACACTATCTCCAGGTCCAGTATATTCAAAAACATCGTTGTATTTCTTTGAAAGTTCTGATTCCATATATGCTACGCCATAAGTTCTTTTAAAAAAAGAATCTATTACGTTTACCGATACAAAAATAAGTACAACAATACAAAAAACTCTCTTTATTTGTTTAAAAATGAGCTTTCTACGTTTCGTTTTTTTAACATCTACTGATGTAGAATTATTTGTTTGACAATTTGCTTTTTTTATTTGATTTTCCCCTTGCAATTCATAGATCTCATTATTTTTTTGCGACATATTTGGGTTATTATTCTCCATTTAGATACACCTCAATTTTTTATTTTTCTTTCATACTATTTCCAAAACCATCAATAACTGGCTCTAAAAAATATTCCATAACGCTAAAAAGAATATTGCCAGAAACAATTGATGCTTCAAATAGTGAAAACAAGATGCCATCAAAGTTACTTAAAACCATAGGCATCATCTCCTTTCGCTGGTGTTACCAGTATGTAGAAAGGAGCGTTGAGAAAATACTCATTTCTAAAAGTTAGAAGGAGTAACCGCTGGTATATGACTACCCAACTGCCAAGTCAAATTATACAACAATATATGACTCTTTTCAATAGAAAGTTCTAAAATTCGATTTGTAGAAAATATTATAAATAAACACTTGACAATTTAAAATATTGGTAGTATAATATCAAAGTCTTAGCGGGATAGTGTAACGGTAGCACGACAGACTCTGACTCTGTTTGTTGGGGTTCGAATCCCTATCCCGCTGCCAAAAAGAAAAGTCGCACAATTTGTGTGACTTTTTCTTTTTGTACTATTATCTATTATTTATTCTTTCTTATCTATTCTCTAAAAAACAACTTTTCCAGATAAAAGATAAAACGAAAACCCTTCACTTGCAGTAGCAATGTTTAATTTTTTGTGATATAATGTAATAAACCTCTGCCCATGGCGCAGCTGGATAACGCAGCAGATTCCGATTCTGAAGAACGGGGGTTCAAATCCCTCTGGGCAGGCCAAAAAGAAAAGTCGCACTTTTAGTGTGGCTTTTCTTTTTGTATTATTCTCTATTATTTATTCTTTCTTATCTATTCTCTAAAAACACATAGCAATATTACATTTAATATGCTATAATATATCTGGTGATAATATGTTCAGAGAATTAACTAGAAAAAACAAACAGATTTCAAATGAAAAATGTATAGAAATTTTGAAAACCGAAACACGCGGAGTTCTTTCTGTAAATAGTGAAAATGGATTCCCTTATGGTATGCCAATGAATCATTATTATTGTGAAGACAATAATAAAATATATTTTCATTCTGGCAAAACAGGTTACAAACTCGACTGTTTAAAGCAAAATAACAAAGCTTCTTTCTGTGTTTATACAAAAGGCTACAAAGATGAGAATGACTGGGCTTTTAATGTGGAAAGTGTAATTGTTTTTGGCGAAATTAAAATAATTGAAGATGAAGAAGTAATAAAAAATGTTACAACTAAATTATCTCACAAATTCACAAATGATGATGAATATATAAACAATGAAATAAAAAACTATTTAAAAGCAACTCTTTTATTAGAATTAACTCCCCTTCACATTTGTGGTAAAAAGGTAAAAGAATCATAATTTCCTTGATATTATTTATTAAATAATTTATAATAAAATAAATTCAAATACAGGAGTGATTTTATGTTCAATCACAAAACAAAAAATAATCCTGTTCATATGTTAATTATGGACCAGATTAATGACGTTGAAAATTGCCTTATTCAATTCGAGAGCTTTATTCGTGCCTCTTCTGCACCTAATGTATCATTTGATACTTTGGGCACATTAGCAAAAGGCATCAGCGATGCAGAAGCAGTTGCCGATATTTCTCTCAGAAAAATGATTGACTCTTTAAGTGGCAGTTCTTTCTTAACAGCTACAAGACAGGATTTAATTTCTATTGCTACTGGCTGTGACGCTATCGCAAATAAATGCGAGAGTTATGCTAAAATGTCGGTATTTCAAAGTTTTGTTTTCCCTGCAGAATACAGTGAAGATTTGCTTAATATTATTGCAATAAGCCGCAAACAATTTGATGTTTTAAGAAAGAGTATAAGCCTTCTCTTCTCTGATTTCGGCTCACTTTTAAAAGACCATACAATTCTTGACGAAATAAGAAAACAGGAATCAAGCGTTGATGCTATTGAAGAAAGCCTTTATGAGAGAATATTTAAAATGGATATTTCACTCTCCGAAAAAATGCAAATGAGAGAATTTGCTGATCATATTGCAGAGCTTTCAGATATTATCGAAAACTTAGCAGATAAAATTCAGATTATGTTAGTAACAAGAAAGGCTTGATTATATGATATACCTTTTGCTTTTTGCTGGGTTATTTATGGGCTGGTCGCTTGGTACTAACGATGCTGCCAACGCTTTTGGTACAGCAGTTGCTACCCGTGTTGTAAAATACAGAACTGCAGTTATAATAATTGCCATTCTGGTAATTGTCGGTGCATTTATTGGTGGTGCTAATAATATAGATAAGGTTGCAGAGCTTTCCACAAGTAATGAAGTAATCGCTTCAGAATCACAGGTTCTCGATGCAATTAAAAACAACACAGTCGAAACTTTGCGACTTAAATCTGCTATAAAAGCTGCTATAATTTTCACCTGTGCTGCCGTTACAGTTTTTGTGATGAGTTACCTTAAATTCCCAGTTTCGGCTAACCAATCTATTACTGGTGCGATAATTGGCTGGGGACTTTTTTACGCTGACTATACGAATCCTGAAATTTTAGCAATCAATTTGCCACAAATAAGCAAATTTGCTTCTACTTGGATTTTAAACCCTTTGGGTGCAGGTATTATTTCTTTTATTTTAGTATTTTTATTCCATAAATTTATAGAAAATAAGTTTTCATCTTTAAGTCACTACGACAAAATAGTAAAAATCGGTTATTTATTTGCTGGTGCTTTCGCTTCCTACAGCATCGGTGTTAACTCTTCTGCTAACGTTACTGCTCTTTATTTTGACGCAGCTTTCGAGAAAACTGGAGTTGCAGCAAACCTACTTACAGATGCCAGGGTTGCCGCTACTATAGGTGGTATTGCCATTGCTATTGGCGTTCTCACCTATTCAAAGCGTGTAATGATGACTGTTGGTAGCAGCATTGCAGATATAAGCCAGATGGATGGCTTCTTAGTAATTATAGCAATGGCTTTAACTGTAGTTATCATGGGCAAATGGATGGGAATTCCTGTTTCTACTTCTCAAGCAGTTGTTGGTGCAGTTGTTGGTGCTGGACTCACAAGGGGAATTCGAACAGTAAATTTCAGCGTTTTTAAGAACATTGCAATTGCTTGGGTAAGCTCCCCTACAGTTGCAGGACTTTTAGCTTATGGAATTGCATTCCTTACACAAAATTATTTTGGATAAGAAACAATTTATATAATAAAAATCCGTTGTGTAGCACAACGGATTTTTATTATATGCAAAATGTATTTATTAATAACAGCATTATTACCCCAGGGACTGAAAACAATGCAGAAATACTTAAGGTCAACCAATTCACGCAAATAGAAATAGGTATAAAATTAGATAAAGCAGTTACTGCACAAATCGCCCCTACACCACCCAGAACGCTTGTAAATAAAGCTTTGAAGAAGCATTTGCTACTTTTGAAAATCAATAATGAAATTAAAATCAATACACCAATAAATATATAAATACTTGTCATAATATCACCACTATAAAATATGCCTTACAATAAAAATTTATTACTATAATAAATTCAACTAAAACAGCATACACTTATTATAGTATAAAATTTGAAAGGTTGATTGTGGTGGACAAACACTCTTACTCTTATGAGCAATATTGCTCAATAGTAAATAAAAATATTATTATTTTAGAAACTTCTTATTATGATGGTAATAAAAAGATAAAATGTCTTAATCACTACAAATGCAAAAAAGAATTTGGGGGTTGTAAAAATAAATTTGTATTAGCTAAGCAAGAAAAGACAGGAAAGACTATTGAAAAAAGCACGCAGTAATTATATAATATCTGTGGTGATTTAATTGAACGGTATTTACATTCATATTCCATTTTGTAGGTCGAAATGTCCCTACTGTGATTTTTATTCATTAACCAAACCCATTGAATTACAAGAGGTTTATGTTAACTCTCTTATTGATGAAATTAAAACAGGCAGACGTTTTAATGGCATTTTCGAAGCTAAAAGCTCACACTTTGACACAATATATTTAGGTGGTGGAACACCATCTATTTTAACCGGGGAACATATTTTTAATATTATAACCGCTTTAAAAGAAAATTACCAAATATCAGAAAATGCTGAAATTACTATTGAATGTAACCCGAATTCAGATATTGAAGCGCTTATACCATATTTTAAAAAATGTGGTGTTAACAGAATTTCGCTCGGAATGCAATCTTCTGTTGATATCGAGAGAAAAAAACTAGGACGCACATCAGATAAAAAACGTATTTTTGATATTATTAACGTATTAAAAAGCAATAATATTTCAAACATTTCGTTAGATATAATGCTTGGAATACCGGAACAAACCCTTGATTCTCTTAAGGAAACCCTCAACTTTATTAAAGAATGTGATGTCACTCATATCAGTGCATATATTTTAAGCATTGAAGAAAACACTCCTTTTTTCAAATTACAGGACAAATTAAATTTAGCAGATGAAGATACCGTTTGTGAGTTTTATGAATTTACCGTAAAGTATTTGGCTGATATTGGGTTTAATCATTATGAAATTTCAAACTTTGCAAAACCAGGCTTTGAAAGTAAACACAACACAAAATACTGGCTTTTAAATAATTATTTAGGTTTAGGGCCATCTGCACATTCTTTTATAAACGGCAAACGCTATTATTTTGAGAATGAGATAAATAGCTTTATTAACGGTGCTCCTCCAGCTTTTGATTGTAATGGTGGTGACAAAGAAGAATTTATAATGCTTCGTTTAAGGCTAAAAAATGGCTTGAATTTAAAAGAACTAACGAGCATTTATGGTACTGATGCTAATGAACAAATATTAGCTAAAATACCTGAATTAGAAAAAAATGGATTAATTGATTTTGATGGTGAGAATATCAGTCTTACCGAAAAAGGATTTTTACTTTCAAATAGTATTATTGCTGAATTAATATAAAAAGGACATCGGATTAAATCCAATGTCCTTTTATATTAATCTTCGTCATCGCTTATAGCCGCCGCTTTATAACCATTCTGGTTATGTTCGCTGAAGGTAACAGCATAGTAAACATTACCCTTAGCATCATGTCTGAAGTAGTTATATTCAGTATCTGTAGGATAAAGTGCTGCTGCAATTGCTGCCCCACCAGGGTTGCATATTGCACCTACAGGAAGACCTTTACAATCTGTACTATAGGTATCATATAAATCACGGTAAGCAATATATTTCTGTGTATCTGTAGTAGAAGATGTAAGCGTTGCTTTTATTGTTTCTATAAGATATTTTTCAGTAGAGTCACACTCTAAGCGTGGGAATGTACCAGGTTTATCAAGACGATTGTGGAGAACAGAAGAAATATCTTTCATCTGACCTGAGTTTGCTGCCTCTGCTTGAATTATAGATGCAAGAGTAATAACTTCATCAACTGACATACCTAATTTTTCAGCTTGCTTCTGATAATCAGCAGTCCATTTTGATTTAAAGTTATCTAAAAATCTTCTTACAACACTTGAAGCATTTTCTCCTACATAAAATTCATAAGTATCAGGGTAAATATAACCTTCGAGTGTGCGGAATCTTAAGTCTTTATCAGCCTGATTTTTAAGGAATGCATATTCGCTTGAAAAATCTACTGATTGCATTGTTTTAATAAAGCTTGATGCCGTACAAACCTTATTTGATTCAAGTTTTTCTGCAATTTGGTCGATTGTATAGCCCTCAGGGAATGTAAGTGTAATAGTTTCATAAGTGGTATTACCTACCTGCATGGTAGAAAGCATTTTTTCAACGCCCCAGTCACTATTAAGTGTATATGAGCCAGATATATACTTATCATCATCATGAAAAAGCTTAACAAACAACTTACAGAAGCCTTTATTTTTAATTAATTTATTCTCTTTTAAAATATCAATAACATCATCGTCAGTTGCACCAGCAGAAATTGTAACCTCACAGCTCAAATCACGCTTATCTATAGCAAGAACGTCGTTTATACAACCAATACCATAAATACAAAGAATAGTACTTGTAACAGCGACTATTAAAAAATAAATAGCTAATTTTGTGAGTTTTTCTTTTACGGTTAAAACGCCTTGAGCTCTACGCTCTTTCTGATGTTTTTTCATAGCAATCTCACGCCTTTGTGAAGCAGTTACAGGCGGTGCAGAGGTTACTTTGTCACCATGGGCATTTCTTGCATACTTGCCGTATGGCGACTGACCTCCTGCTCGTTTCTGACGTTCTGCTTCTTCTTTAATTTCTTGTGGTGGATTAGAAAAATAAACCTCACCATTATACTTTTTATTCGTTCTTTCAAAACGACTACGCCTCTGAGACTCATTTCTGTCAATCTCATCAAGATACTCGTCTGCTTTTGATTTTGGAAAAATTCCTTTAGCCATTTTAAAAGCCTCGTTACCCCTGTTACTACTCTTAGGAGTCGGCAAATCCTTTTCCGGGTCTCTGTAAAATGGACTGTTTGGATTTTGTTTTCTCTTTGGTGTAGGTGGCTCCTGCCTATTGAAATACACATCATTCTGACTTGACACCGAACGGTTTGGGGTCGGCTTCAAATCGTCTTGCACAAACGATTTTCTTTCAAAATCTGGCCTTGTATCATAACCAGAACTGCCACTATTACTGCTGATATCTCTCGAAGTATCTTTATCAAAATTCTTCAAAAGGTCATCATAATCGTTAAAATCTCGAGCCATAACTTAACTCCTTTATATATTTGATTTATAGTAAATCTATAATTCTTTTCTCGGTAACCATAAGCCCTACCGGTCTGTCATACTTACCATGCATTAAAGAATCACAAATATTTTCATCATAACAAATACCAACCGTTTTGCCTTGGAATTTTGATAGAAACCTATCGTAATACCCTTTACCATAGCCTAAACGGAAACCTTTTTCATCAAATAAAAATGCTGGAACAATACAAACTGAATTCTCAGTAGTCTCAGCAATTGTTGCTCTTTGTGGGTCAGGCTCCTTAACGCCAAAAAAACCACTTTCTAAATCGCTCAAAGACTTAATAATGAAAAAATCCATATCACCTTTTTCATTAAGACACTTTGGCACTCCAACTTTTTTACCTTGCTTTAAAAGCGTCTCAATAAAATCAAGAGTTTTCACTTCTATTTCTGTTGAAACATAAGTTAAAACAACATCTGCCTCACGAACTGAAAATAAATTAAGAAGCTTATTTTGTATTTTTTTATCATAATTTGCTTTCAACGCTTTATCCATAGAGCGTCTTGCTTCTTTGCAGGAAGAACGCATCTGTTTTTTTATGGGGCGAATATCAATTATTTTTTCCATTGTAACCCCAATAGTATTTTTTGTGAAATTTCGAAACCAACTAATTCACGTGCTATTCTTTCACCAAATTCCCACGCAACGCCTGCACCTTGCGCAGTAATAATATTTTGTGATTTAACAACACCTTCATTTTTATAAACTGCCCCAGTCAACTCATCTTCAAAACCAGGAAAACAAGTCGCTTCCTTACCATTCAAAAGACCTTTTCTGCCTAATATAAACGGTGCGGCACATATAGCACAAATTAATTTATTGCTTTCATTCGCAAAATCCAAAGCCTTGTGAACTACATTATTTTCATAAAGATTTTGAGAGCCAGGCATACCACCAGGAAGAATAACGGCTTCCAAATCATCACTTAACAAAACATCATCAATATTAATATCAGCACTAACTTCAATATTATGTGCTCCAACAGCAGTGTTACCTTTCAATGCTACAGTTTTAACATCAACTCCTGCACGTCGCAAAAAATCGACTGGTGCTAATGCTTCAATTTCTTCAAATCCGTCTGCTAAAAAAACATAAACCATTGTTATTCTCCTTTCACCTTTTATCTATAAGGCATACCGAAATAAATATTATTAAACCCAACCTCGTCATTAAACGAAAAAGTCATACCGAAATCAGTTGGTTCTTTTTCACTTGTTTTACGAATTATAATTTTTTCTGCATCACTATGGAAACTAAAAAGTGAATTTACAAGCTCATTTTCATTTCCACAAAATTCAAAAACATGTATTTCTGAATTACACTTCTCATAAATCGAATAAAAGGTTTTATCAAATAAAAAAGATGCATCTTCTCTGGATTTATCAAAAATAAAATTAAATTCTTTTTCTTGAAAAATTACAACAGGTGTTTTTTCACTTTCTTGTAATCTTAAATTCAAATAATCATTGTAACAAAAATCCGTTGTAGCATGCGCCGTATTTTTTACACTTATGTCTTTTCTGAAAACGCACTTTTCAGTATAGTTAATAGACCTTGTAAAAGATAGCTTTTCATACATTCTGAAAAGCGATTCGTTCTCTGGGACTAAAAAACAAATTTCGGCACCCTGTTCTTTTGCTTTTCCTTTAGCAAATGAAAAAAGATTTTTCATTACACCCTGATTTCTGTAATTAGGCTCAGTACAGACAGCGTAAAAATAAATTGCATTAATTTTTTTATTTTTAAAAATTATTTTTGAATTCAAAAACAAAATCATCGCAATTAATTCATTGTCACAAAAAGCCCCTACACCTTTTTTATTTTCGAAAACATTTTTCAAAAACAAACCAACTGTATTTTCGTCGTCATCAAGAAAATTATTTAACCATATTTTTTTAATTTGTTTTTTATTTTCATTAATTAAAAATTTATTTTCAATTTTCAAATTCTGCATAATATTTTTCTAAAAGAATTTCTGGGTAATAAGATAATTTTGCTTTTCGCAAGCCTTCAACTCCAGCATCATCTTCTCTATTAACCAATTTAAAATCATTAATTAAAAATTCAGAAAATAATTTATTAATTGCTGTATAAGCACCAGAAAAATTATAATCAGCTTTTTCAAAATGAGTGCAAAAAACATTTTCGTTGTGCATTTTTTCACCAACACAAAAAGCAATTATTTTATTTTCAACTTTAATTATTGCACCAATTAAATTTAATTTAAAATAATTTTGGAATGCACACTCCAACGCCTTTTGTTCCCTTATAAGCGTTGGCGTTGCCTCGTTTTCACTATACCACTCACGTGCAAACGAAATGCACTGAGAAATATTTTCTTCGTTAATTAATTCAAACTTAAAATTATATTTATTTTTAAATGAATTAAAATGATTTTTCTTTGAGTGATATTTTCTACCACTTAAACTCGCCATTTTTTCAACCGAATAAATATAATCGAAAGCGTCTCTGTTTTTATTTATTTTAATTTTTTTACCAAATATATTTTTTAAAATTTCTGTTTGACTTTTATTAAGACAAACAAATTTCATTTTTTTATTATTTAATTTTGCATTTTCAAAAATTAAATTAATTGCATTTTTGATTTCACCATTTCCTATCGGAAAAGCATAATAAAAATTTTCATCATCAAAAAATCTTATAAATAAAAAATCATTCGAAAAATCAATTTTTGTGTTTTCGACCACCGACCAAAAAAATAAATTCCCAAATGTAAAATCACAAAAAGGTTCTTCTAAAAATTTAAAATATTTTTCTATATTTTCTCGGTCATTTAGTGAAATTGGTTTAAAATCTAACATAAGCAAGCCTTATTTTAAAATTAATTTAATTTCCTCATAAATTTTATCATTTATGGTTTCTATAGAAAGCAACTCGCCATTTTCAGCACAAGAAACTACCTTCCAACCATATTTTTTACAAGCATAAAGAGCTGACTCTCTGCACTTATGTAAATACTCAACATCACATTCATGAACATCTTTTTTAGATTCGTCGCCATTATAACGACTTGTCATAAGTTTTTGTGAAACCTCAACAGGCATATCTAAAAACACTACCATAGTAGGCTCTGGAATTCCTATTTTTTTATATTCAAAATCAAAAAGCCACTCCAGGTATGAATCCCACTCTTCAGGATTCAATTTTGTCATCTGATAAAGAGCGTTTGCAGGAGTATATCTGTCAGAAAAAATCAAAGTTCCGTCTAAATAATCATTTTTCCACTTTTCTGTGTATGAAGCAAACCTATCTGCAGCAAAAAGAACTGATGCAGCAAAAGCATTAACATCATTTGCATTTTTACCAAAATCCCCATTCAAGTATTTACGAACTAAAATACTCGAGTCACTATCATAATTCGGGAGTTTAATTTTTTTATATTTAATATTCTCTTTTTCAAATCTCTTGCAAAGGAGCTCGGTCTGAGTAGTTTTACCGCAACCATCTAATCCTTCGAGGTCAATAAATAAACCCATTAGTTAAATTTCCTTTCCGACATAATATCGCATTGAAACCTATTGTATATAATACTATAAATATAGAAAACTGTCAAATAAAGACAGCATATTGTAATAAAAAAGTAACCTTTTTTAGAATTGTTGTAACCTTTTTAGTAAAAACAAAAGCCACACATATTAGTGTGGCTCAATTTTTGCTAATTATTTCTGATGAAGTATTATGAAATCAAAACTCCTAAAAGTGATAAATATCTTTCGCTCTTTTCAGAGATATCTTTTTCACTAACACCATAATAAGTATATAAATCCTTAGTTATAGCTTGAAAACGTTTAACAGTTTTTTTACTACCAGAAAAAGATATTCCAAAAGTTCCAGCATTATCGTCAATCTCAATATAAAGTAAGTCTTCGCCCTCTTTAATTTCGTAAACACGAGAGATATTAGGCATAGCATTAGCTTTATAATTCGAAATTGTCGCGCCATAGGTATTTTGAGCGTATTGTAACAGCTCTTCAAGTGTATGCGAAGAAGCAACTATATTCTTTATAGCCTCACTTCTTTTGCGCTTGTATAAATAATTCTTAATTTTAATTTTTAGATTAATTTTTGGGTTGTTTATAAAAGCACTTGTAGGACCATCTGCACTACCTATAATAGCAATAGTCTCGTTTTTTTGTATTCCTCGTTTCAAATTATATTTCTCTCACCCTTCTTAATCCTCTGCAACAAAAACCATATCACCTTCATGATATATTTCGATTACACATTCACAATGTTTTCGGTTATATAAAAGAAATCCATTGTATTTTGTCATATTATATCCATAAGTTTCATCCATTACAGAAAAGCCAAAGGTTGTAAAGCTTGAAATAAAATCCTTTAAAAACATTTTTTCACCAGAAAATCTCCCTGTATTACCAGTAACACCGAGCAGATAAGCAAAACTAAAATCCCATTGAACATCGTAAAATACAACATATCCATCAACTTGACTAGAAACGCCATCGGTTTTAACCAATCCGGATTGAGTTTTCATAACAATATCATTATTTATAATCTTAAATTCAATTACATTCATATCGTGCAAAGTATATGGTGAATCAATGTTATTGCGAATAGTACTTTTCAAAAACATCTCTCCTTAGAATTTTACTTTCTGGTTTAAATATATCATAAAAAATTTATAATTACAATCTTGTGTCTATAAAAAACAAAAGGTGGCACCATTTGTACCACCTTATTATTGGCGGAGAGCAAGGGATTCGAACCCTCGAAACGCTTTTAGGCGTTTACACGATTTCCAGTCGTGCTCCTTCGACCAACTCGGACAACTCTCCATATCTTTCAAATTGCTCTGCTATTATACATAACTCACAAGCAAAAATCAAGAGCAAATCGAAAATTGATTTACATTATATTACAATTCCAATTAATCATTCGATTTCTTTAGTAAATTACATTTCTTATCATTAAGTTTAAGATTTTTACGTGTCGTTGAAATAATATCATCAAATACAGCAGGAAGTTTCTCACTTTCATTTTGCGCCAAATTAAGCCAATTATTAAATTCATCTATACTTCGCTGTGTAATAAGTTCATCAGAAGCCAAGGCTTTTCTTAATGTGTATATTCCTTTTTCAATATCTCCAATATACAACTCAGAAATCGCCTTGATTTCTAATCTTCTTCCTGGTGGCCAAGGGAATTTATATTTTTCCATACTCCAACCATCTGCACTTTTTATTATTCTTTCTGGAGTAGAAAATTCGACAACCACTCCAAACCACCTGTTTCAAAAAGTTGTTTTATTTCATCTAAATCTTTTTGATAGTTCTCGCTACTACCATAACAATGCCCCCAAGGAAAACGCTCATTTTCACCAGTAAATTGCAATCTTACTCCGATATCAAGATTCCAACTTGTTGCTGGTATGTACATTGGTTGCGCTACCACATCACAAACAATTCTAAGCAATCTTGGAGCAATAATTAAGTAATGGATTATATCATAATTATCTTTCAATATTATTCTTGGAGTTTTAAAATAAAAATCATTTTCTTTATTAAAATCTTTAAAAGTTTCTCCTATAATTTCAATTTTTTCTTTTCTTTGAATATCTTCTAAATACATTACAACCACTCTCCTATTTAAAATTAGCACATTAACTACCCCTTGTCAATAAAGAAACACGAGACTTTTTGCACCATTTAACCAAAAATTCAAGATTTTCAACTTGAAATCTATGCAATATTTATTATATAATACGAATGTATAGATTTATTTTTAATTCTTATGGGGGGCAATATGAAACGATTTAAAAACACGCTGGCTACAGACGTTAATGAAAAAATAACTAAAAAAGAATATATTGCATTTGGTTCGAGTACGGCAATATCTAAAGTTTCAACTGCAATGAGTGGATTCTTTGGTGGTCTTGTTGCTTCAACATTTTTAGGACTGTCCGAGAGTGCTTTTGCTACGTACAGTACAATTATTTTTATTCTCGGTTTCTGGGATATTGCTAATGATGTCATTGTTTCAAGCTTTCTTGATAAATCAAGAAAAACCTTTGGAAAATGGGGCAGATTCAAACCTTGGTTACTTTTAATGATTCTCCCCTGCAATTTAGTTTTAATTTTACAGACACTACCTATAAAAGCATTTTTTCCTGAAGCTACTGATACATTTAAAGTAATTTATCTTGTAGTTCTTTACTTTTTAAATGATGTGTTTTCAACATTTTATAACGCTGCACTTACTGCACTTAACGCAAGAAGAACAGCAAACAATTTAGAACGTGGTTACATAGCCGCAATCGAAAGCATTTTAGGTTCTTCTGTTGGCGCTTGCGGAACTTACATTGCGGCATTTCTTCCATTCCTTTTGCCAAATTGTTCAGAAGCAGAAAGATATTTTTACAGTTACACAGTTTTAACTCTTGCCGCTATTCCACTCGCTATATGGAATATTGTTGTAACAAAAGAACGTATTGCAGAACCACCAAAACAAGAAACTCCAAAGCTTCGTGAAGTTTACGGGCACATAATAAAAAACAAACCACTAATACTATATATGATTTCTGAAATTTTAGGTCATGGAATGTCGGTTGGTTATGGTCTTATGACTTATGCATTTATTGCTTGCTTCAGAGCAGAAACATTTACTTTAACGCTGTTCTCTGGTACACCATTTGAATTCAACTATGTTTACAATGATGGTAACTATGCAGCACTTCTCTCATTTGCTTCACTTGCTTCGCTTGTAACCACAGGAATTTCTCTGTTTTTAGCACCAATCGTACGAAAATGGGTTGACGATAAATATTTGTATATAGGCATGAAGTTAGGAACGGCATTTTGTTATTTCGCTATGTTTTTTAGTATATATCCTTACGAAGCACATACACCACAACACATATTTATAAGTGTTGTTTTGTGGTACGCAATCCATGGTCTTACAACTGGTTTTTATAATACAATACCAGGGCTTATACAGATGTCTGTTTACGATTACGGTGAATACAAGCATGGTGAAAGAAACGAGGCTACAGTAAGTGCTTTAAAAAGCACTCTTTCAAGAATTCTTGGCAACTGCACAAACTATGTAACTAATTTATTCTTAATTTTTGTAGGCTATAAGGCATTTGCCGAAACACCTGAGCTCATGCCACTTGAAGCAAAGTCTAGTCTTATGTATCTTTTCGCTATTTTACCAGCAGTTTTCTCACTTTTAGCGGTAATTCCTATGATTTTTTATAATTTAAACGGCAAAAAACACAAAGAAATAACTAAATCACTCGAAGAACAAAGACAAAAAAGCTTAGATTTAATTAATAAATAATGGTGATATTATGATTACTCTCTCTGACTTTAAAAAAAACAAAGATTTTCTCGTTTGTGTTGACAGCGATGGCTGTGCAATGGACACAATGGATATTAAACATATTCGTTGCTTTGGTCCATGTATGGTAGAAGTCTGGCAATTACAAAAATGGGAAGCAGAAATCTTAAACAGATGGAACGAAATTAATCTTTATACATTGACACGTGGCATAAACCGTTTCAAAGGCTTAAGTTTAGCTTTAAGCGAAATAAATGAGCAATATCAAGCGATTGACGGCATTGATGATTTAGTTTATTGGTCGAATAATGCCGACGAGCTCTCTAATTCAGCCCTCCTTAATGAGATTGAAAAAAGTCCAGAAAAAGAAATTTTTAAACTTGCTTTAAGATGGAGTGAAAATGTAAATGAAGCTATAAAAAAACTCCCTGAAAGTGAAATTAAACCTTTCCCTCTTGTTAAAGAAGCTCTGATGCTTGCACACGAAAAAGCAGATGTGGCAATTGTTTCAAGTGCTAATTTAGGTGCCGTTTTGGAAGAATGGGAAAAATTCGGACTTTTAGAACACACTGACATAGTTCTGGCACAAAATGCTGGTAGTAAGGCTTTTTGTATCTCTGAGCTTTTAAAAAAGGGATATAATAATAAAAATGTCGTAATGTGTGGCGATGCTCCAGGCGACTTAAAGGCGGCAGAAAGTAATAATATCCACTTCTTTCCCATCCTTGTAAAAAACGAAGAAAAATCGTGGCAAGACTTTATAAATCAGGGCTTTTCACATCTTTTGGATTGTTCTTACGAGGAATACGAAACAATAAAAAAACGAGATTTTTATAAAAATCTCGGCGCGAAATAAATTTTTAAAAAAATACAAAAAAGGACGGTTTTAATTATGGTTGATTTAAAAGCAAAACCTTTTTATCTTTCAGATGAAGACATTAATTGGGTAAACGACACTATTTCTTCTATGACTGAAGAAGAAAAAGTTGGTCAGTTATTCTTTCAACTTACTGCTGGTGTAGATGAAGAATACTTAAAAAATCTTATGGAAAAATACCACTTGGGTGGTTGTCGTTATAATAATATGCCTGCAGTAGCTGTGCAAAACCAAAACGCTATTTTACAAAAATATGCTAAAATCCCCCTCATAATCGCTTGTAATACAGAAGCTGGTGGTGACGGTGGTTGCTCTGATGGTACATTTATTGGTAACGGAATAAAAATTGGTGCAACAAGAAAAAATGAACACGCTTTTAATTTAGGTAAATTTGCTAACGAAGAAGCCGCAGCTATGGGTTGTAATATGGCATTCTCGCCTGTTTGTGATATTCATTACAACTGGCAGAATACCGAAATTGTTTCGCGTGCTTTTGGTAATGACCCAAAACGTGTTGCTGAAATGAGTGTTGAATACTTGAAAGGTGCCCACACAGTCGATGGTTTTGCATGTGCCGCAAAACACTTCCCTGGTAATGGTATTGATTTCAGAGATGCCCATATTTCTAATAACATCAATAATTTTGGTACAGAAAAATGGATGGAAACCTACGGCTATGTTTATAAAGAATTAATCGACAACGACCTTGATGCTATTATGGGTGGTCATATTATGATGCCAACATATATGCGTGAGGTAAAGCCTGGCATTACTGATGATGAAATGCTCCCAGCAACACTTTGCCCTGAAATTATGACTGGTCTTTTAAGAGAAAAATTAGGTTTTAATGGTATGGTCGTTACAGACGCAAGTCACATGGTTGCAATGACTGACAGAATGACAAGAAAAGAAATGCTTCCAGCAGCAATTAATGCTGGTTGTGATATGTTCTTATTCTTCAACGACCCAGATGAAGACTTTGAAACAATGCTCAATGCGTATAAGACTGGTATTATTCCTGAAGAAAGAATGATTGAAGCTCTTACAAGAATTTTAGGTCTCAAAGCAAAGATGGGTCTTAACAAAAAATCAAAAGACGAGCTTGTTCCAAAAACTCCGGCAAATGAAGTTTTAGGCAAAGAAGAATATAAAAAAGCAAGTGAAGCAATAAGCAAAGATGCTATTACACTTGTTAAATATAAAGATAAAGGCGTTTTACCACTATCCCCTTCAAAATATAAACGAGTTATGATTGTTTATATTAAAGGTGCGGCAGGCCCTATGGATGCTCTTATGAAAATGATGATGGGCGGTGGCAAAAAGAATCCTGCTGAAGAATTAAAAGACCGACTTATCGAAAAAGGCTTTGATGCTTTTATTTATGAAAGTCCACTCGATAAAATGAATGCACAAATCGCTGCTGGTGAAAAACCAAGCCTTAACCTTTATTTTGCTGGTAAAAATGCAATTAAAGATTTTGTTTCTGGTCAGGATTTAATTATTACACTTTGTGACGTTATGACTGGCAGACCTTCTTTTGGTATGTCAAAAGGTGGCGGTGAAATTCCGTGGTATGTTTTCGAAACACCAGTTGTTGCAATCAGTGTTAATGCACCAACAATGCTTGCAGATATTCCACAGGTAAGAACTTATATTAACGCTTATGACTCAAAACCTTCTACACTTGACGCTTTGGTAGACAATCTTCTTACTGGACCAGAAGCCTTCAAAGGTCAGGACCCTATTGACAGCTTCTGTGGAATGTGGGATGCAAAAATCTGAGTATGGCTAGTTACTAGTTGCTAGTTGGCTAGTTTAATAAAAATTAAATTACTCTATCATTTATAGTTGATAATTTCTTCAACATTAGATGATAGAGTTGTTTTTTATTGTTTTATAATCTCACTAATTACACTATCCAACTATCCAACTATCCAACTATCCATACTAGCCATACTAGCCATACTAGCCATACTAAACGAAAAAACTCTTGACAAAGAGTTTTTTCTATGTTATATTCAAACTGTGATATGTGTGATAGCACAGTTAACATCACAGTAACTTTATTTATTTTTGGGGGTGTTTAATATGATTATCATTAACCCGAGAAGCAGAACTCCTATATTTGAGCAAATAAAGGAGCAGATAATTAATAAAATAAATCTCGGGGAATTAAAGCCGGATGACAAATTGCCATCAATAAGGCAATTAGCATCAGACTTAGACCTTAATGTAAACACAGTTAAACGAGCATTTCAAGAGCTTGAAACAGAACGTGTTACCTACTCTGTTGCAGGTAAAGGCGTATTTGTAAGCGAAAAAGCAATAAAAAATGAGCTTGTTATAGAGAATGCAGAAAATGAATTAAAACGTGTTTTACTTTCATCTAAGGCACGGGGAGTTCCTTTAGAAAATGTAATTACATTGGCAAAAAATATTTATGAAAAGAGAGATTAAAAATGATTAAAATAGATTCTGTTACTAAAAAATATGGTGATTTTACTGCAATAGAAAATATTAATATTGAAGTTGCAGACACTTCTGTTTTTGCTCTTACAGGCTTTAACGGTAGCGGTAAAACTACACTTCTTAACATTTGTGCTGGCGTTGTTAAAGCAGACAGTGGTGCTGTTTTATTAGATGGAAACGATGCTTTTGATAATGACCAAGAAAGAAAAAATCTTTTCTATGTTTCAGAGAGTATGTTTTTTCCACCAACAGCAACAGTAAAGAGTGGTGCTAAGTTTTACGCTCAGAATTACCCAAATTTCAGTTTTGATATTTTCAATTCAATATTAGAAATATTCGAGATTAATATCAAAAAACCGATACGTAGTTTATCTAAGGGTATGAAAAAACAAGTTCAACTTGCAATTGGATTTGCGGCTAAGCCAAAATATCTTTTAATTGACGAAACCTTCGATGGACTTGACCCACAGAAAAAAGAATTACTCAAAAAACTCATTTTAGAGTACATAAATGAGACAAACGCTTCAATAATTATTGCTTCTCACAACCTCACAGAAGTGTCGGATATTTGCGACCATGTTGCAATTATAAATGGCAAAACCGTTGTACTTAACAGTGCTATTGAAGATGTAAGTGAAAACTTCAGAAAAGTTATGGTTACATTTAAAAACACTATTAGCGAAAAAGATTTAGAAAATATTAACTATCACAGAATTAAAATAAGTGGTAAAACTGCAATGATAATTGTATGCGGTGATGTTGATGTCGAGATTAATAAATTAAACAATATGGAAATAGATTCACTTGAGAGCGAGCGCCTTACTTTAGAAGAAGTTTTTATTGAAGAAACGGAGGCACAGAATAAAAATGAAAAAATTAAATCATTATTTAAAAAATAAAAGAATAAATTCTGTTGCTATATTAACAGGTGTTGCAATCTACTGCATTTTTCGTACTACATTAACACATTGGGACTCCCCTATATTTTCAGCACTCAGAACTTATGAAGGCGTATTTCCAATGTTCATTTTCGGTTCTTCAAGCCTTAGCACCGATTTATTGCAATTAAGTATTCACAACGAATTAGTTTTTGGGTTTTTAGCTTTTTTAATAAGCTTTTTAAATTTCAAATTTCTTCATAAGAAAAGTCTTGGACTTACTACCTTATCCTTTCCTAAAACAAGAGCACAAATTTTTAACAGCAAATTAATTTTACCAGTTGCTCTACTCATTATCAGTGGTTTAATTGCAAAAACCATTGCACTTTATTGGAACTATAGCTTTTATGGATTCAGTAATGAGCTAATCGCTGCTTATTTAATTAATATTTTAATCTTAATACAAAATATATTATTAGGCACAGCACTCGGTATTTTTGGCAGAGTGTTTACTGCAAGAACTCTTGAAGGCATTTTAGCTTCTGCAGGATTTATACTCATACCAAAGACAATTTATGTTTTAATTGATACTTTAGCACCTTCGTTCTTACACGGTTATCTTAATGATTATTCAATCATAAACGGCTACCTGTATTTCTTTGACCCAATAAGAGATTATATATTTGGTCATGGCTACCACCTCGAAATACCGGTTACCGACCCTATTTCTTATGGGAGAATTATTCATTCTGCATTTTGGATTATTGTAACAATTATCTCTTTATATTTAATTAAAAAATATTTTGTAAAAAACACCAAATACGAAAATATAGGTATTAATAACAAAAATCCGATTGTAACAATAATTACCTCTGCAGCATTACCTTTAGCTATTGCTACCTTCGTTTATTATGGAAACACTTATGAATATAGTACAACTTCAGCGAAAAGGGAAGAAATCTTCATTATTGTCACAGTTCTTGCATTAGTTTTTGGGTACATTATAAACGCATTTATTACTAAAACTCTTCTTTTCAAAAAAGAAAAGGCTATTACTCTTTCAATAATAGTTGCTATTCCATTAATTGTTACTTTGATTCTTGCTACTGGTGGATTTGGTTATGAAACAAGAATTCCTACACCAGAGAAAATCGAAAAAATTATTATTGAACCATCTGTAAATATTACAGAAAGAGCTCTTTACGATGATGATTCTAATGGTGAAGCTATATTAAGTAGCTACAACCACTATGACGATTTTCTAAAAGCTGATGACGAATTAGGACCTTATTTGCGATATGAATTTACTAACGAAATGGATTACGAGAAAATCTTTGCACTTCATAATTCAGCTATAAATAATAAAGAATCACAAACTGCTGAGCAATTTATTATTACATACGAAATGAGTGACGGCAGTTATCTCTGCAGAAATTACACCTATTTAAGTGAAGAAACAGTAAAAAAATTGTTTGAACTCTGGGAAACTGAAACTATAAAAAACACTTATAAAGACTGGCTTTTAAATTCAGAGGATATTCACGAAACTCAAAACTCTGCTTTAGATTTTGATATGGTTTACAATAAAATTCCACTTTCTAAGGGTGCTAAAATAACTATTAATTCTATTGATTCTGTTCCTACAAAGGTTGAAAATTTGACAGAAGCACAATTTTTAGCACTTAAAACCGCTATTTACAATGACATTCACGCTCTCACATGGGAAGAATGGTTCAAGCCAGAAAAAACTTATGGCAATATTTCATTCTTTAACACTTATACCTTTAAGCCTGTGAGAGACCTTAGCAATGAAAATTATGAAGTTGATTATGAATACTCTCACCACTATGAAGATGTAGTTGGTTACGAGCTCAATTTTACAGTAACATCAGAAATGACTAATACAGTAAAGTATTTAGAAAAATTAGGTTTAATGGATAAATTCCAGAGAACGCGCTCTATTTCTAAGGCATATTTAATCGACACAGAGGACTGTGCAAAAATATGGTTTGGTACTTACGCAAATAATAAAAGTGTGAAAAACAAAGCAGATTTTTATCATTCAGTTCTTTTTGACAGCACTTCTAAAACTATGCCTATTACTGCTAACAGCTTTGCCCTCCCTTTCCGTTATCCTGAATATGAAAAAACAGCAAAAGAGGTTTCTGGTGAAGAGTTAGATGCATTGTTAGAAAAAGCAAACACTAAATATTACTGCAGTACTGATAGTAATTTATTGTTCACTTGGACCCATGATTTAACAAGCGACACTTATGTTATTTCAAAATAATTCATAAAAAGGGGGATTTTTTATGAAAAACAAATTAAAAAGAGAATTTGATTTTTCAAATTTAAGTGTTTCAAATTTACCACTTTATGCTTTACTTCTACTTACTATTATAGTTTTAGCAATAAGCTGCTTAGGGAATTTTTTAATTCCTGATGGTCAGGATTATATAAGATATGCTATAAAGCATTTTGCTGAGGATTGTTATAGATTTTCTTACAATGGAATGGACCATTATGTAATGCTTGCTATGGGATTTATAATCGGCGTTTGTCAGTTTATATTTTTACAAAATAAAAATTACGCAAGAGCAATTTTAGTTAAGGGTGAAAAAAGAGAGAATATTTATAATAAAAAAATAATTTTGCCAGTAGTTGCCCTCATCCTCATAATTTTAATTATTAAAGCAATTGTTTTAATGGAAAATATAAAGATTTACGGTAGCAGCTCTACCCTTTATATTAATCTTCTTGCCAATACATTAATAAGTATAGTTCACGCTGTTTTTGGTTTTACTGCTGGTGTAATTGGTACCATTCTCAGTGGTACTATCTATGAAGCAATTGTGGGCGGTGTTGCTATTATTTGCTTGCCTAAAGCTATTTTAAGAATTGCAGATGTAACCGCTTCAAGATTTTTACATGGTTATAGTTCATTTTATGGAACTTGTGACGAAACACTAACATTTATTGACCCAACAAGACAAATTCTAGAAACAACAAGCGATTACTCACACATTTATAGCATTGATACACCAATTCCACTTAATTCAACTATTCATTCAGCTTTCTGGCTTGTTGTATCTACATTTCTTCTTGTTTTATTAAAAAGATTTTTCTGCAAAAGCTATAAATTTGAAAACATCGGTTTTACAAATTCAAACAAGCTTTTAACAAGTGTTACTTGTTTCAGCGCTTCTGTTCTTCTTGGCTATTACGCAGTTAGGCTTATCAGTTATTTCTGTTTCTCATACTACGATGTTATTTACCCTTGGGCAGATTCAGCTGTTTATGATACGTTTGATTGGTTCCAAAAATACAATACACACTTATTCTTCTTTGTGTTCCTTGTTATTTCACTTATATTGAGCTTTCTTATAAGCCTCGCCTTAACAAGAAAAATCAAAAATATAATGTCACACCTTCCTTCACTTATTGCAGTTTCAGTCGTTTTCTTATTGAGCACTGTTATTTCTGTTACTGGTTGCTTCGGCTACACTAACAGAATGCCTTCAGTTGACGATATTGTCTATGTAGAGGTTAATCCGCCTTTCTATATAGCACCAACTAAACAAGAAGGCATAGGAATGTCCTTATATAGTGAAGTTAATTTAAAATGCACAAAACCTTCAATTATTTTAACAGAAAAAGAAGATATTGAGCTTTTACAAAAACTTCAGGCAACTGCCATTGAAGAACGAGACAAAGAAACAAATGATGGCATAAAAATTGAATATCAGTTAAAGAATGGCAAAACAATGAGAAGAAATTACTTCTATATAAGCGAAAAAACATCTGAAAAAGTTCTTACACTATGGGATACAAAAGAGATTAAATCAAATTATAAAGAAATGCTCTTTAATACTGATAATAATGATGAAAACTATCATAACGACTTCCTTGAGTATAACGAAAATTTCTTTAGTAAAGAATTCTTCAGTTATCTCACAGCAAAGGATGGTTGCAGAACCAGTATTTCAGATAAATTATCCTATGATGATTTTAATAAATTGAAAAATGCTCTTTATAAAGATGTTACAACAATGACTTCTGAGCAATGGTTCAAACCAGAACACAGCTATGGTATGTTACATTTCAGAGATGAGGCATTTGAAGAGGAAGAAGCCTCAACAAATTTCGTATTTTTCCATCAAATTCTCTTCCCAGTTACAAGCGAAATGAAAAATACAGTAGAATTTTTGAAAAAGCACGATTTATTTAAATATTTAGAGTCTACTGAAACAAATTATATCGCTTATCTTTATGATGTAGAAGCATCTGACTATTGGAAGAGCACCTATCAGCATTTTGGTATTTTAGAAGTTGAAAAAAACGAACTTACTTTATATAGCAGAATGCCAATTGATATGAATTACCCTCGCTCTCATGACACATTATTCACAAGTGAATTCAACAGATACACAGATATTTCCGGTGACGAATTCTCAGAGCCTATTCCTGTAGAAAAGTATTTAAATGAAGTAGTAGAAAAAGGCTACGCTACAAAGCTCTCTGAAGAAAATGCAAAAGAATATTTTGAAAAATCGCACTTTAAATATTACTCAGGCACTGGCGGTAATCTTCTTTTAGTTTATTATCCTGAAAGAGGAACAACACAAACGTATATTTTACCTTAGTTAAAATATATTTTCAGTTGTTAGTTGTTAGTTGCTAGTTATTAGTAAAATTTATTTAAAAGGGGAAAATATTATGAAAAAGAAAATAGTTATAATTGTAGTAGCATTGGCAGTTTTAATTTCATCAGTAGCAATATACTTTACAACGAAATCAGATGTAGTCATTGGTATTGCAAAACCAGTTGATTTATCAACGCCGATGTATACAGAGCAAATAATATTGAGCTTTGGTAAAGAGCTATCTGATAAACAAGAACAACATCTTACCGAAATGGCTGCTAAAATAGAAGAAGCACAAATAGAAATCAGTACTGAACTTGTTGCACCAACACACATTGAAGTAGAAGTGGAGTTCGAGGACGGAAAAACCATAATTACATATAGTGGTAAGGCTACCGAAAAAGCTACAAATACTGAAATTGACTACAACAAAGAATTAGTGTTTGATTTTATCCTAACAAAAGAAGTTAACGAAAATTAATTAAACAAAACGAAAAACACGTGTCAAGGTTTTTACCTTGACACGTGTTTTTGTTATTTTTATCGCATATCAATTGGTTCAAACAAGAAGCTGAAATTAAATGTTTTATCGCTGAGAAGACGTTTGTTTTCTTCATTGTTAAGCTCACTGTTTTCGCTTATTGCATTAAAACGCCAGTCAATATTAAGAATTGTTCTTGGCTCAGGTCTTAATTCAAAATCGTGAGCAGTTTCAGTTAATTGCTCTGCTGAATAGTGCGAAGCATTGAATGAAAAATCTTTTGTTTCGTCACAAGGTGTAACACGAAGTCCTACCCCACCCATTTCACCAACATCAACTCTTCTTGTTTTGTAGTGAGAAGAGTTTTCTTGTGGTCGTACATAGTGCACAAAGTTATCTGTAACAGTTAAATCATATTCACCAAAACGAGCAGATTTATAACGGTCTGGGTAAGTTTCTGTAAAGCCTAAACCGAAATATCTTAATTTTTCATTTTCTTCTTTTAATATAAATTCAAGACCAAATCGTGGAAGAAGTGGTGCAACGTCTTTTACAGTACCATCTGCAGTAATCTTAAATGTACCATCGTTATTAAAAATATAAGTAAATACACCTTTAATTGTAGATGGACTTGCAGGACCACCGAATGCAATAGAGGTTTCGATTTCTACTGCATTGTCTTTTTTAGTTACTTTACTGTAATACGTTTTCTGGTAAGCTTTATGTAAATTATTATCGTACCACGCATCTGCAGAGCCTCTGTTATAACAAGGTGCGTGCCAGATTTGCAAGCGAGTTGGTTCATCTAAAAGCTCTATACCATTACGCTTAATAGATTTAATTCTGCCATAGCTCTTGTCAAAAATATATTCATTTTCGCCATTTTTAATTTCGACAAAGCGCTCATTCTCACTAACGTAAATTTGATATTTTTCTCGTGTGAAGCTAACCACCTTTACAGGTAATTCAAACTGTCCGAAACCAATTTCGTAACCTTGTGGAGCCCAAGGTGTCTGAACGTTTTGATGAACTGTAACAGTTAAAAATGCGTTTTCAGTTAATTCTAATTCATTAAGGTCAAAAAGTTTAAATTCTTTTTCACTTTGTGCTTCAATATCTAGACTTTCAATTACACCTTGTTTTACTAATTGCTTACCATTAGTAACCTGCCATTTTAAGAAACATGTTGAAAGTGATGTATAATATAAAACACTCTTAACCTTTAAAACGCCGTTTTTAAATGACATTCTGAAAGGCTCATAAACCTTTTTCATATCAAAATAGCCAGGTCTTAAAGAGCGGTCAGCAAATACAAGACCATCTATGCAGCAAATGCTGTTATTAGGAAAGTCCCCAAAATCGCCACCATAATAGTAACGTGGTTTACCATCATCACCTGGCATAGAGATTGAGTGGTCAGCAAATTCCCAGATACAACCACCACAGAAATTATCATATTTATCAACTAATTCCCAGTAGTCGTAAACGTCACCAGTTGACATTGAGCAAACATATTCGCACATATAGAAAGGTTTATTGTATTGCTCATCATTCAAGTATTTATCAATATATGTAACACCAGCATACATTCTGCTTTCTACGTCAGAAATATCGCTGAAGTTTTCACCCTCTGGAACTGCTTTAAACTCAAGGTGAGAGTTTTCATAATGAACTAAAGCATCTTTATCACGTGACTTAATAAATTCTCTCATAGCTCTGTGATTCACACCACAACCGCTTTCATTACCAAGAGACCACATAATAACACAGCCGTGATTTTTATCTCTTTCATAAAGAGTTTTGGCTCTGTCAACATAAGAGAGCTTCCAGTCCGGAGACGTTGAAAGGAACGACCAACGAGTCCAGTCCCAGTCACTTTCTGTGTTAAAGCCCATACCGTGCGTTTCAATGTCTGCTTCATTTATAATATAAAAGCCCAAAGCTTCTGCTATATCATAAAAACGTGGGTCGTTAGGGTAATGAGAAGTTCTTATGGCATTTACATTTGCTCTTTTAAGTAAGAATAAATCTCTTACCATATCCTCCATTGAAACTGTGTAGCCACCTGTTGGTGAGTTGTCGTGACGGTTAATACCACGAAGCTTCACAGCCTTGCCATTTATAAGAAGCTTTTTATTTTCAATTTTAACCTCTCTTAATGCAAGTTGGAAAGGAATAATTTCATCATCGACAGTAATAAATAGCGTGTAAACAAATGGTGCTTCGTCGTTCCACATAACTGGATTTTCAATTGTCAAGGCAAAAGCCTTTACATCCACTTCACCCTCATCTATTACGTCGCCTAATGGGTGCACTAAGCCATAAACAATGCTATCTGCATTATCAATATCACATTTAATATCGAGTGTGCATTTTGTATAATCTTCATTAAAGCTCTGACGGATTTCAATATCTTTAAGGTAATTCTGATTTCTTGATAAAATATAAACCTCTCTGAAAATACCTGAAAGACGGAAATGGTCCTGGTCCTCTAAATATGAGCCGTCACACCATTTTAAAACAAGAACTTTAATTTCATTCTCACCAACTGTAATATATTGTGAAATATCAAACTCACTTGTTGAGTGGCTAACCTGGCTGTAACCTACAAATTGATTATTTATAAAAAGATAGAAGCAAGAAGCAACACCTTCAAAGGTAATTATACTTTTTCTTTTTGCCATTTCTTCTGTAATGGTGAATTCTTTTGTGTAAAGACCACAAGGATTTTCATCAGGCACAAATGGTGGGTCAACCTGAAATGGATAATAAAGATTAGAATAAAGTGGTTTATCAAACACACCTATATCATAAAGCTGAAAGCACTTTGGCACCTCCACCTTCATATTATCCTCACAAAGAATTTTATCGTCTATTTCAATGTTATATAAATCCTCAAAGCTGTTAAAATATTTAAAATTCCATTCACCTGAGAGATTAAGCATATATTCTGATTTGTTTCTGTCACCCGAAAGAGCAGTTTCAAGTGAAGCATAAGGGATAAAGTATGCTCTTGGTGGCAAGGTATTAATGTGAAGATTTGTTAAATCTTCATGGTAACGAGTAATTTTCATACAATCACCTATTAAGTAAAAATTTATAAATCTATTTTACCATTTATGCAATTTATTGTAAAGACAATAATTGACAAATATTATTTATTTTAGTATTATATATGGCAGTTTTTAAAAATTGTTTATGGAGTGATTTTTTCGTGAAAACAGAACTTTTAAAGCTTTTGTGCAGAAATGCAAGATACACTAATGAAGAATTAGCTGTGATGTTAAGCAGTGACGAAAAAACCGTCAGCAAAACTATAGAAGAATTAGAAAAAGAAGGCATTATAAGAGGCTACAAGGCAGTTATTGACTGGGATAGCTTTGACGACGCTTATGTTTCTGCAATTGTTGAATTAAATGTTGTTCCTAAAGCGGATTTAGGCTTTGAAGAGGTTGCAGAAAAGGTTATGTCTTACCATGACGTTGAATCTGTTTATTTAATGTCTGGCTCTTATGACCTTAACGTAGTTGTTAAAGGCAAAACCTTGCAGGATGTTGCTCGTTTTGTTGCAAGAGAGCTTGCTACTATTGATTCTGTCACATCCACAACTACTCACTTTGTTATGAGAAGATATAAAGAAATGGACGTTCATTTGTGTGATATGGAGCACGATGACAGGGGGCAATTTTTATTATGATAGATTACGGTAAAATTCTGAACACCACCGTAACAGAAATTAAGCCTTCTGGTATAAGAAAATTTTTTGATATTGCCGAAACCATGGAAGATGTTATATCTTTAGGCGTTGGTGAACCAGATTTTCAAACACCATGGAAAATAAGAAAAGCTGGTATTAACTCACTTGAACGTGGCAAAACAAAATACAGTGCCAATAAAGGCTTAAACCTTCTCCGTCTTGAAATTTCACGTTATTTAGAAAGAAAATACAATCTTAAATATAACCCACAGACAGAAATCCTTGTTACTGTCGGCGGTAGTGAAGCAATAGATGGTGCTATAAGAGCAATAGTTAATTACGGTGACGAGGTTATTATTCCACAACCAAGCTATGTATGCTACGAGCCTGTTACACGCCTTGCTGGCGGTGTACCTGTTATAATTGAAACAAAAGCAGAAAATGACTTCAAGCTAACACCAGAAGAACTAAAAAATGCAATTTCACCAAAAACAAAGGCTTTAATTCTTCCCTACCCCTGCAACCCTACTGGTGCAGTTATGGAAAAGGCAGATTTAGAAGCACTTTATGATGTAATCAAAGATACTAATATTATAGTTATTTCAGATGAAATTTACTCTGAACTCACTTATGGTGATGCACCACACACACCAGTTGCTTCTTTAGAATGTTTTTACGAAAGAACTATTACTATAAACGGCTTTTCTAAAGCTTTCTCAATGACTGGCTGGCGTCTTGGTTACTGCTGTGGTCCAAAAGAGATATTAGACCAGATTACAAAAATTCATCAGTACAATATTATGTGTGCCCCAACAACTTCACAGTATGCCGCTATTGAAGCATTAAGAAACTGTGATGAAGATGTAGAGCGTATGCACGAAGAATACAACAGAAGAAGACGTCTTATTGTTAATGGATTTAATAAAATTGGTCTTACCTGTCGAGAGCCCAAAGGTGCTTTTTACTCATTCCCTTGTATTGAAAGCACTGGTCTTACAAGTGATGAATTCTGTGAGAGACTCTTGAGAGAAAAAAAAGTCGCTGTAGTACCCGGCACTGCATTCGGTCAGGGTGGTGAAGGCTTCATAAGAGCCTCTTACTGTTATTCAGTTGAGCATATTATCAAAGCACTCAAACGAATTGAAGAATTTGTTAATGAACTATAATAAAAAAGCAAAATGTTGATATTACTCAACATTTTGCTTTTTTGTTATCTAATTGAAAAATAAAACTTAACCCCATCTTTTACATTCTCGCAGCCATAATTAGCCTTATGTAAGTCAAGAATTTTTGCAGAAACTGCAAGACCTACACCACTTGATTTATCTCTCTGAGTTCTTGATTTATCTGCTTTATAAAGCACAGACCAGATTTTATCCTTTTCATTTTCTGGTACTGTTGAGCCTGAGTTATAAACAGTAAAATTTACAACACCTGAACTTTCGGTTAAAGAAATTCTTACTTCTCCACCCTTTTCGGTATGCTTAATAGTGTTTGAAAACAGATTGCTTACAACAAGTCCCATCAATGTTTTATCACATTTTGTCGTAATATTTTCAGTTATTTCTATTGATAACTCTTTTTCATTAAGCTCAAATTGTGCTTTGTATTCTTCAATTACATTTTTTACAAGCTCACTAAAATCTGTTTTTTCTAATTTCAGATTTTCAATTTCATTAATTCTGTTATACTGTAGCATATCTGTAACAAGCTTATTCATTTTTACTGCTTCATCGTAAATAGACTTTATATACGCTTCGTTCTTTTCAGGCGTAATATTTTCTATTATACATTCTGACTGATTCTGAATAATCGCAATAGGTGTTTTCATTTCGTGAGTCATAGCAGAGATGAAAGCACTTTTACTTTCTTCAAACGCTTTATTTTTATCATAGAATTTAGATATCATTATTAAAACTGCAACAGTCAAAACAAGGAATAAAAGAGTTGTTATTACAAATGTTTCGCTATCACTGTTTATAACCGAAACAAACTCATCGTATCCATAGCATATTATAAAATAATATAATTCGCCTGAAAGTTCAACACAACCATCATAACTTGCAAAATCACTCCCTGAACTACTACCACAAGTATTTGCAAAAAGAGTGTATTGCTCTGAAACCCTACGCAAATCTTCTTTCATTTCATTCATATACTCTTCACTTAAAGCGATATTTTTTAATTCTTCGCGTTTCTTTGTTTCAGGATAAACATTCAAACCATAAGTTTCAGTATATTCTTTAATATCACCTTTATAATTCTTATCACCAACAATTTCTAATTCTGTTATTTCAAAACCTTCTGGATAATCACCATCTGGGTAAGTATCGCAAACCACAAGAGAAACAGGAACTATATCACCTTCTTGTGATTCATAATATTTGAAGCTTTTTATATGAGGAGCTCCTGATATTTCACTAAACTCCCAAAGCTTTTCCATTTCTGTTTTTTTAAAATGCTCATCAAGATAACATACTCGTTCTTTTTTATTTTCATCATCAAAAACAATATAACTGCCACTTGTATGAACCACATCACCATTTTCATCAAACAACATCATAATGCCCGAATAACTGAATGGGCTAAAAATAGAATACATAAAATTTTCTTCTGTAAATCTATTATCATTTTGTTCTATACCCAAACTATATACTTTTGAGACCAACTCATCATGGTAGTTTTCAGTAAATCTATAAAAATAGGCGTGTGTATTATTTAAACCAACTATATACAATGCAACCATTGAAACAATATAACAAAAAACTATTATTAAAGATGCAAATCCCAAAATCTGTTTTTTATTTGATAATTTTTTCATAAAAAATCCCCCTTAAATTTTCAATTTTCATTCAAATGTATAACCAACATTAACAACCGTCTTAATACACCCTGCCTTTTCCCCTAAAGCCTTACGAATTCTTTTAATATGGGTATCAACTACACGTGATGTTCCCTCATATTCCCAACCCCATATTCTATTAAGAATCTTATCTCTGTCTAAAACTATATTTTTATTCTCCATTAAATATCTTAACAATTCATAATCCTTAGTTGTAAACGTAATTTCAGTATTTTCAACAAAAACCTTTCGTTTGGCTAAATCTATTACAATTCCATTTAATGAAATTTCATCACGCTTTAAATTTCCTTTTGACATAGAAATCATAGAAAGGCATTTTTGGTGCAATACCGAAAGCGGAAAAGGCTTTACTATGTAATCATCTCCACCAGAAGAAAATCCTTTTAAATAGTCGGTTTCTTCCCCCAAAGCTGAAAGAAAAAGAATTGGAATACTGCTGTATTTCCTTATTTCCTCACATGCTTTAAGACCATCTTTTTTTGGCATCATAACATCAAGTATAATTAAATCGAACTCGGTTTCTTCTGTTTTTTCTACCGCATCCTCACCATCACTTGCAGTAGTAACACTTAAACCTTTTGCAGTAAGATAATCTTTTATAGTATTTCTTATTTTGATTTCATCATCTGCAACTAGAATTTTATACATTAACTCGCCCCCTTTGTTATCTACACTTTATTATACCGATGTGTAATTTGTGTGTCAAATTTTTCGTAAGAACGAAAAATTTTAGGAAATAGGAATTAGGAAATAGGAAATAGGGCTTCGCTAAAAATAAAATCACCTTATCATTTAAAGTTGATTTATATACCAACAAAAAATGATAAGGCAATTTAAAATTCACAAAACTACTTCCTTCTCCCTACTTCCTACTTCCTAATTCCTATTTCCTATTTCCTATTTCCTCAACCATTAATTTTTCTCAAGTAATTAATACTTAATTCCGCACACTCGAGAGGAGTTTTATCCATAGATGGATTATCCTGCTCAACAACTACCCAAGAAGCACCTGCTTTTTCTGATGCTTTTAAAATAGCCTCAAAATCCTGAACACCATAACCCACTGGTCTGAATTCAAATGTCTGCTCTTTTACTTCTGTTTCTTCTTCCTCAATACCAATAAGCTTATAAAGCGGACCACCATTATTTGAGCCAACAAAATCTTTAAGATGAACAACTGGTGCACGACCTGAATATTTTTCTATGTAGCCTGCAGGATTTTCGCCACCTACATTTACCCAGCAAGTGTCAATTTCTGTCTGTAAAAATTCTGCTGGTACTTCATTGTAAAGAATGTCAAGTGCATATTCACCATCGATTTTAATAAACTCAAAATCGTGGTTATGATAAAGAAGCTGAAGACCAAGCTCTTTTGCTGCTTCACCAATTTTTCTTATACCTTTAACTGTATCAGAAAAACCATCAGTACCAGGACGACATTCTTCTGTAAGGTAAGGCACAACAACATATTTGCAACCAATTTCTTTGTAATCCTTTAAAACCTCTGTTGGATTTTCTAACATATCGTAATAAGGCACGTGAGCAGAAATTGGTGTCAAGTTAAGCTCTGCTAATTTTTTCTTAATATCTTCTGCTTTTTCACCGAAAAGACCAGCAAATTCTACACCATCGTAGCCTAATGCCTTAACCTTTTCAAGTGTACCATAAAAATCTTTTTCCATATCATCTCTTACTGAATAGAGCTGTAATGCTATTGGAAATTTCATAAAAATTTCTCCTTCTATAAATATTTAACACTTCAATTATACAACAATAAAAAACATTTTCAATATATTTTTCACATTTTGTTGACATTCACTTTAAATAAGTTGTATATTTATATAGTAAATTTTCAGATTAATTCAAGAGGTATTTTTATGAAATATGTAGTTGTTCTCTATGATGGTATGGCAGACTATCCGGTAGACGCTTTAAACAGCAAAACACCTATGGAGGTAGCAAAAAAGCCAAACCTTGATTTTTTAGCAAGACACGGCAAAATGGGTATTGTAAAAACAGTTGGCGATGGTTTAAAACCTGGTAGTGATATTGCAAATATGAGCGTTTTGGGCTATAACCCAAAAGAATGTTATACCGGCCGTTCACCACTTGAAGCTGTGAGCATTGGTGTTGATATGAAAGACACAGATATTATCTTCCGTTGTAATTTAGTTACCCTGGGAGAAGAAGAAAATTACGAAGATAAAACTATGGTTGATTACAGTGCTGGTGACATATCCACAAAAGAAGCAAGAGAAATTATTAAATCTGTTGAAGAGCATTTCGGTAATGACATTTTTAAATTCTATGGTGGTGTTGCTTACAGACATTGTCTTGTGTGGAACAATGGCACTTTAGACCTCGGCAAAATGACCCCTCCACACGATATTTCTGGTAAAGTTATAAAAGAACATCTCTCAACATCTCCTAATGCGCAGGAACTTATTAAAATGATGAAAGATAGTTTCGACTTCTTAATGGAACATCCTGTGAATAAAGAAAGAATTGCAAGAGGCGAAAAGCCTGCAAACTCAATCTGGCTGTGGGGTGAAGGCACAAAACCTGCTTTACCTGACTTCAAAGAAAAATATAATGTAAGTGGCTCTATTATTTCTGCAGTTGATTTATTAAAAGGTATTGCAAAATGTGCAAATATGTCTGCACCAGAGGTTGAGGGTGCTACTGGTTATATTGACACTAACTTTGTAGGTAAAGCAAAGTGTGCTATAGAAGAGCTTAAGACTCACGATTTTGTATACATTCATTTAGAAGCACCAGACGAATGTGGTCACAGAAACGAGCCTCACAATAAAGTAAAAGCAATCGAAATGATTGACGAGCTTGTTTTGGGCACAATTTTACCTGAGCTTCAGAAGCTTGACGACTACAAAATAATGGTTTTACCAGACCACCCAACACCAATTAAAACTATGACTCACGCAAGCGACCCTGTGCCATACATGATTTATCAAAAATCAAAGCATGCTGACAGTGGAATTGAAACATTCACAGAGAACACTGCAAAGGCTACTGGTAATTTCATCGAAGTAGGTCACGAGCTTATGAATGAATTTATAACCAAACAATAAATGGTTGACATTTTTTTTAAGTGTGTTATAATGAAAATGAACAAGGAGCTATTCCGTAGACGGTTAGCCCTCAAAATAGCTTTAAGAATAAATCGTCAGCTTTCTCAGGGGTGGCGATTTATTTCTTTTTTATACTTAATATATAACCAGTTGCAAATATAATTATTAAAACTATATATGTAGCTTGTTCCATAAGCAATGCCCCCTTTCGAGGGCAAGAATTAACCGCCTACCGTGTGGAATAACTCCTCGGGAACTTATGTTCCGTTTGTAAGTATATCATAACTAATTCACCTTGTCAATAACACAAATACCAACTATCACATCAACAACTCTCTGAAAGACTTATTGGCAACTTGCAACTTGCAACTGCATATACTATTATCGGTGAAGTGTATGGTAAAATTTTATTTTAAGCCAAGAAGGCGAAGAATACATATAAAAGCAAAAAGATATTTCCCTAAAAATAAAAAACACGCACTCACCTTTAAATTGGTGTGCGTGTTTTTAATTATTGCTACGCTTTTTATTCTTCTCGATATTCCTATAAGACCTGTCGTAAGAGAAAATGCAAAATATATAGTAAAAAACGAAGTCACTCTTATGATAAATGAATGTGTTGCAGAGTATCTACAAGAAAACAACATAGTTTACACCGATTTAATAACGGTTTCTTTAAATGATAAAAAAGAAGTGACTACCATTGGTACAAATACAATTGCAATAAACAAACTAAAGGCAGATGTTACAAACGCTATTGCTACCGAATTAAAAGATAGTCGTGGTGAAAAAGTAAGAGTTTCACTGGGCAATCTTTTCGACAGTTATATTTTAGACTATATAGGCATTGAGTTTCAAGTTAAATTAACTGACTATGGTTTTATAGAAACAGATATTACTTCAAGCTTTAAAAGTGCTGGAATAAACCAGACTTTGCATAGAATAAATTTAAAAATAAAAGTTGATGTAAACATAAATATCGGTACACTTTACCAGACAGAAACTGTAGAAACAGAGATTCTTTTAGCAGAAACAATTATGCTCGGAAATGTACCAAAAATGTATATAAAATAAGTGCTGAGCATTTTACTGCTCAGCACTTACTTATTTAAAATTATAACTTATCAACATCAGCTTCTGTAATAATATGGAAACCAGAAGTTGTTAATGCTCTCTTTGCCAAGTCATTATCTTCAACTCTTATAACAACGTAAGCGTGTCTTTCTGTTCTTGCCATAAAAGCATAAAGATACTCTAAATTGATTTTATTTTCAGCGAGAACCTTTAATGCTTCTGTAAGCTTACCAGGAGCATCGCCGATTTTAACACCAACAACATCTGTGATTTTTATAAGGTAGCCTGCTTCTTTAAGAATTTTTTCAGCAGCATTTACATCATTTACAATAAGACGAAGAATACCAAAATCTTCTGTTTCTGCAATAGATAACGCTCTTATATTTATATTATTTTTAGAAAGTATATCGGTTATCGGAATAACCGCGCCTTGCTTATTTTCAACAAATACTGTTAACTGTTTAATAGACATAAATTCTACTCCTCTCAAAATTATATAAGCTTTCTCTTATCAACTACACGAACTGCTTTGCCTTCACTACGTGCAATGGTCTTTGGTGCAACAAGATGAACCTGTGGATTGATTCCAAGCATAATCTTCATTGCATTTGCAAGACTTTTTTCCATACTGAGAATATCACTTACTTTATCAGTGAACTTTTCAGGTGTCATTTCAACATTCACTTCAAATGTATCATTATTATTAACTCTGTCAACAACAATCTGATAGTTTGGTTCATAGCCCTCTTTAAGAAGAACTGTTTCAATCTGACTTGGGAAAACATTAACGCCACGAATTATAAGCATATCATCAGTTCTGCCCATAGGCTTAGCCATTTTTACAAGTGTTCTGCCACATGAGCATTTTTCACGGCTAAGCACACAAATATCACGTGTACGATAACGAAGTAATGGGAATGCTTCTTTATCAAGAGCAGTAAATACAAGCTCACCTTTGCTTCCCTCTGGCAAAACCTCACCTGTATCAGGGTCGATTATTTCTGCATAGAAATGGTCTTCATTTATATGCATACCTGTTTGCTCTGAACATTCAAAAGCAACACCAGGACCGCTTGTTTCAGTAAGTCCATAAATATCATACGCTTTAATACCAAGAGTTTCTTCTATGCCTCTACGCATTTCCTCAGTCCATGGCTCTGCACCAAAAATACCTGCTTTAAGAGGAATATCCTCTGGTTTATACCCCTGTTCCTTTAATGATTCACCAATATATGCAGCATAAGAAGGTGTACAGCAAAGAATTGTAGCCTTAAGGTCTTCCATAAACTGAATTTGACGTTCAGTATTACCTGAAGACATTGGTAATGTAAGGCAACCAACCTTATGTGAACCGCCATGAAGACCAGCACCGCCTGTAAATAATCCATAACCATAAGCAACCTGACAGACATCCTTTTTAGTACCACCAGCAGCTACAATAGCACGCGCACAACAATCTTCCCATAAATCTACATCGTGCTGTGTATAGAAAGCGACTACTCTACGACCTGTTGTTCCTGATGTAGAATGAATACGAACACAATCATCAAGTGGTTTTGCTAAAAGTCCATAAGGATATGCCTCTCTCAAATCAGCTTTTGATAAAAACGGGAGCTTATGTAAATCGTCGATACCTTTAATATCTTCAGGCTTTACACCCTTTTCATCCATAAGATTTTTGTAGTAAGGAACATTTTCGTAAACATGCTTAACTTGTTTAACTATTTTCTCAGATTGAAGCTTTTTCATTTCTTCTCTGGACATAGTTTCAAATTCTTTTTGATAATAATTTTGTGACATTTAGTACACCCTTTCTGATTTTACGACAATTTTTTATTCAGATTACGAATTATATCCGAGCTCGAAAGCTTTAAGATTTACATCCAAAAACTTTTCAGGAACATTTTGTTTCAATGCCTCTAACCAGATATCTTTTTCAATATCTGTAGTTTTTGCCATAGCACCTATCAAAACAACATTCGCAGATTTAGGGTTACCTGCTTCTACCGCTTTCACGAGTGCATCAAGTGTGTAGATTTCAACACCCGTATTTTTGATTGATTCAATAACACCTTCTGGGTATTCTGCATCACCAATAACAACTGACATAGGGTCAATTTTTTGGGTGTTAGCAACTATTTTACCGCCGATTTTAAGGTGATTTAACCATCTTGCAGCTTCTAATTGTTCAAATGCCAAAATAATATCTGCTTCACCTAAACCTACAACTGGCGAATAAACCTTGTTACCATATTTCACATAAGTAACAACCGAGCCACCACGCTGGCTCATGCCATGAACCTCAGAAACTTTAACATCGTAGCCTTTCAAAAGAAGTGCAGTACCTAAAATTCTACTTGAAAGAAGTGTACCTTGACCACCTACACCTACTATCATAATTGATTTAACCATTTTACTGCACCTCCTTATTCTACTATTGCATCGAATTTGCAAAGCTGTTCGCAAACACCGCAACCTAAACATTGTGTAAAATCTATTTCTGCTTTTCCGTCTTTCATACTAATAGCAGGGCAACCAATTTTCATACAAGCCTTACAGGATTTACATTTATCCTTATCAACCTTAAAGGCCGGCTTATGCTTAACAGTTTTAAGTAAAGCACAAGGTCTCCTTGAAATAACAACTGCCGCTTCATTTAAAGAAAGAGCCTTTTTAATACCCTCTTCTGTTTCTTTTAAATCATAAGGGTCAACAACAAATACATTTTTAATACCAACAGCTTCACAAAGCTTTTCAAGGCTTACCGCTGTTGCAGGGTCACCCTTAATATTTTTACCAGTGGTTGGGTTTTGTTGATGACCTGTCATACCTGTAATACTGTTATCAAGAATAATCGAAACAGAGTTTGTGTTGT
>CALFTN010000039.1 GCA_937916395.1 uncultured Clostridia bacterium
TTATGATTGCTGTTTGCTTCGCAGGTTGTGGCGAAGACAAAGAAAAGACCGACATGGAATATGTTAAGGAAAAAGGCAAACTCGTTGTAGGTATTACTGATTTCGCACCAATGGATTATGAGGACAAAGATGGCAACTGGATTGGTTTCGATGCTGATATGGCAAAGGCTTTTGCAAAATATCTTGGCGTTGAGGTTGAATTTGTTGAGATTAACTGGGACAATAAAAAAATGGAACTCGATGGCAAGAATATTGATTGCGTATGGAACGGTATGACTCTTAATGATGAAGTAAAAGCTGGTATGGATTGCTCAAAGCCATATTGCAATAATGCTCAGGTTATTGTTGTTCCTGCTGATAAGGCTGAACAGTACAAAACAGCAGCGGATTGTAAAGAACTTACATTTGCAGTAGAGGCTGGTTCAGCAGGTAAAGACCAGGCTGTAGCAAATGGATTCAAATACACTGAAGTTCTTGACCAGGCAACAGCACTTTCTGAAGTTGCTGCAGGTACTTGTGATGCTGCTATTATTGACTCACTTATGGCTGGTGCTATGATTGGTGAGGGTACTGGTTATGCCAATCTTACATATACAACTGGTCTTAATAGTGAAGAATATGGTGTTGGTTTCCGTAAGGGTTCAGACCTTGTTGCTGAATTTAATAAATTCTTTGCTGCTGAAGTAGCTAATGGTAATGTGCAAAAAGTTGCTGAAACATATGGTGTTCAGGAAGCACTTATTAAGTAATTTTTGAAAGTTTTAATAAGTAAGAAGAGAGTGTTGTTGCACTCTCTTCTTTTGGCGTAATAAATAAATGATAGGGTGTTTTAATTGTCATTCTTTGAACAGTTTCCAATAGTATTTGATGCGTTAAATACTGGATTTCTGCAAACATTAAAATTATTTATAATCACACTTGTAGGAGCATTACCCTTGGGTCTTATAATTTCTTTTGGCTCAATGTCTAAATTCAAGCCATTAAGTGCTGTTGTAAAAACATTAGTTTGGGTAATTCGTGGTACTCCGTTAATGCTTCAACTTCTTGTTATTTACTATCTGCCAGGGCTTGTGTTTCACAACAACATTTGGGGCAGTGGCGAGGAAGGTCGCTTTATAGCATCTGTTACAGCATTTATAATTAACTATGCGTGCTATTTTTCTGAAATATATAGAGGTGGTATTCAGGCAGTACCTCGCGGACAGCAAGAGGCAGGACAAGTATTAGGTTTAACAAAATCACAGATTTTCTTTAAGATAACTCTTTTGCAAATGGTTAAAAATGTATTGCCACCAATGTCGAATGAGATTATTACTCTTGTTAAGGATACATCACTTGCAAGAATTATTGCTTTGCAAGAGATTATCTGGGCAGGACAGGCCTTTATGAAAGGCTCACAAGGTATTGCTGGTGAGATTTGGCCATTATTCTTTACGGGATTATATTATCTTGTATTTAGTGGTGTTTTAACAATTATATTAGGCAAACTTGAGAAAAAACTCAGTTATTTCAGAACTTAAGGAGGAGTTTATATGTCTTGGCTTGAAGTAAAAAAGATTCAAAAAAGCTTTGGAAAAACAGAAGTCCTTAAGGGTATTGATTTTTCTCTCGAAAAAGGCGAAGTTTTAGCACTTATTGGCTCTTCAGGCAGTGGTAAAACAACATTATTAAGATGTCTTAATTTCCTTGAAACTCCGGATAAAGGTAAAATAAGTGTTAAAGATGAAATACTTTTTGACGGAAGTCTTAATGCAAATCTTAACGATGAACAGATTCGCCAAAATCGATTGCACTTTGGTCTTGTGTTTCAAAATTTTAATTTATTTCCTCAATATACAGTACTTAAAAATATTACTTTAGCACCATCTTTATTAAAAAAGGGTTCAGAGGAAGAAATTAATAATAAAGCATTCGAACTCATTAAAAGTGTGGGACTAGAAGAAAAGGTCAACTCTTATCCATGTGAACTTTCAGGTGGTCAGCAACAGCGTGTTGCTATAGCTCGTGCATTAGCACTTTCACCAGATGTTCTTTGTTTTGATGAACCAACAAGTGCTCTTGACCCTGAGCTTACAGGTGAAGTACTTCGTGTAATCAAAGAACTTAAAAATGGTGAAAATACAATGGTTATTGTTACTCACGAAATGAATTTTGCAAAAAATGTTTCAGATAAGGTTATATTTATGGCAGATGGTGTTATAGAAGAAATGGGAACACCAACTGAATTGTTTGAAAATCCAAAGAGCCAGAGACTTAAAGAGTTTTTAAGTTCTTCATTAAAAGATTAAGTAAATCCTCCCAATTGGGAGGATTTTTTCTTGTATTATTATGGATTTTGTGCTATTATATTTTCGGTGATTATAATGAAAAAAACAACATCAGTATTTTTAACTGCCTTAGTATTATTATCTTTCTGTTTAACATTTACAGTATCAGCAAAAAGTGCAGTTGAATTAAAACTTACTGACGCTACTGTTTATGCCGGTGATGAGTTCGAAATTAAACTTTTTATAAGTGACAACTCGCAATTAAGTGGTGCCGTAATTGATTTGCAATATGATGCTACTATGTTTGAATTTGTGTCTGCTGAAAAAGGCGCTATTATTGACAAGAGTGCAATGGTAAGCTTAAATAATACTTCTGAAAAATCAAGTCGCAGATACGTAAGATTTACTTATTTATCTCCCAATTCTGCAATAGTTTCAGACGGAATTTTATTCAGCGTTAAATTTAAGGCACTCGAAAACGCTGAAGGAGAAAGTGATTTTAAGATTTCTATACCTAGTGCCGGTGACTTTGTCAATAATGAGGCTGAAAAACTTGCATACACTATCAAAAACTCAACAGTTAGAATAATAAATACAACAGTAGAAAGTACTGAAACACCAGAAAATACATCTAATGAATCGGCTACAGATTTAATTGAATCAACAAGTAATGTTACAGAATCATCTGCAACTAATAACAATACTAATAGCGATAATAATGACAATGATTATGTTAAAGTAGTAATCGGCTTGTTTATTTCAGGTGGAGTGATTATTGTTGGTGTTATTGCATATTTGATTATTAAAAAGAAAAAGAGGTAATTATTATGAAAAATATTATTATAGAAGAATGTCCATATTGTGGCTCAAGAGATTTAACAAAAGGTTATCAGATTAACGATGGTGCAGTGTACCGTGATAAAATCAAGTCATTTGGTACTGTGCTTGAACATACAATATGTAAGGAGTGTTCAAGTGTTGTTTATAGTAGAGTTGAAAAAATTGAGATTTTGAAGTAATAATTTTTATTTTTCTGCATATCATTTAATGGTGATAATAATGCAGAAAAAATACATAACAGATAAGGAAAAACTTGATATTATCAAAATGATGATTTCAAAAGGATATTTGACAGAAAACCAAATAAGAACATTAAAAAAGCGTAACAATCTTTAAGATTGCTACGCTTAATTTGTGGCTTAAGCGAAATTAACCACCAG
>CALFTN010000040.1 GCA_937916395.1 uncultured Clostridia bacterium
TGAGCTGATATACTATAGCACCAATCATTTCCAAATGCCCTAATTCCTCAACGCCTACAACCGAAACTAAAGTTTCCCTTTTTCTATACGAAATGGACTTTTTCGGACTTAATTTTCATCGCAAATATGTACCCGAAAATTCAGAACCGGACGAGCCTATAAAACCGATTCCAGTTACTGTAAAAGTGATTTATGGAGAGTGGAAAATATTGTGACAATTTTATGTTGATTCTAAGTTGAAATGTGGTATAATAAAATGACATAAATACGAGTGAATTACAAATGAGGGAAATAATATGACCGAACTTGAAACAATGCAACATGCAAAGAATTATATAGATAAATTAGCAAACGGAATTGACCCGCTTACAGAAGAAGTTATAAAAGACGATTCTGTTATAAACAATGTCCGTATCAGTCGTTGCCTTTTCTATGTTTCTAATGTTCTTCAGGATGTAATAAATAATGGTGGCGTTGTCGGGAAAACTATAAAACCACAGAAAATATCTTTTTCAATTACAGAAGAACAAAGTGCCAAAATTCTTGTAACACAGGAACCTGTTGGTGTTTCAATTATTTCAAAACGAATAGGCGAAGTGTTAGAGGAAAATGTCAAAACACTTCCCGCTACATATATCTCAAATTGGCTTGTTGATAACAGTTATTTAACTGAAAATATCTATAATAATAAAAAACATAAAGTAACAACACTTAAAGGCGAACAGCTCGGAATTGTCACAGTAGATAGTGTATCCCGTGAAGGTGTTCCATATAAAAAGAATGTCTATGATATAAATGCTCAAAAATTCATAATAGAAAACTTAAACAAAATAGCGGCAGATATAACTGCGAAACAGATATAGAATTTATATAAGTAAAAGGAGGTAATTGATTTTGATTGATATAGCATCTGTTATTGATAAAAAAGAACGTGTGAATATTGAAGTTAAATCAGCACAAGGCGGTATACCTAAAAGCGTTTGGGAAACATATTCGTCTTTTGCTAATACATCAGGTGGAGTAATAATTCTCGGAATAGCAGAAGATGCCGAAACCAAAGAGTTAGTACCACAAGGTGTAAATAATGCGCATCAGTTGATTTCAGATATATGGAGTACACTTAACAATAATACTAAAGTTAACATAAATATTCTTTTGGATCGACACGTTTATTCTCTTGAATATAACGGTAGCGAATATGTTGTGATTGAAGTTCCGAGAGCTGATAGAAGAGAAAAGCCTGTTTATGTTGGTCAGGATATGTTCAAAGGTTCATACAAAAGAGATTACGAAGGCGATTATCACTGTTCTGCTGAAGAAGTAAAGGCTATGCTTCGTGATCAGGCTGATGTACCTCAAGATGCATTGTTGCTTAATGATATTTCGATTGATGATTTGAATCAAGAATCTATTCATCGTTATAGAATTTTGTTTAATAATTTGAAACCTAATCATATTTGGACAAAACTCAATGATGAAGAGTTTTTGTTGAAAATTGGTGCTGCAAAGAAAAGTCAGGCTGATAAACAGATACATCCAACACTTGCAGGTTTGCTTTTCTTTGGTGATTTTATAACTATTACCGATGAATTACCTAATTACTTTTTGGATTATAGAGAGCATCTCGCAAATGATACTCGATGGTCTGATAGGGTTTGTTCTGGTGACGGAAATTGGAGTGGAAACATTTTTGATTTTTATTACAAAGTAATAGACAGACTTACATCAGATGTGAAAAAACCATTCAAACTTGATTCTAAAATGTTGCGTGTTGATGATACCGCAATTCATAAATCTTTAAGAGAATGTCTTGCTAATGCACTTATACACGCTGATTATTATGGAAGGCGTGGCATTGTTATTGATAAAGAATTTCGTAAAATTACGATTTCTAATCCAGGTACATTTAGAATTAGTATAGATGAAGCTATTGCTGGTGGCATAAGTGATACACGAAATAGCAAGATTTTTAATATGTTTTCATTAATAAATGTTGGTGAGCGTTCTGGTACGGGTATTTGTGATATGTACAATGTCTGGAACGAATGTGGATTTAAACAACCGCAAATCATAGAAACTGTTAATCCTGATAGAGTAACACTTGTTCTTGAAATTAATGATGAAATTATTTACGACAGTGGTGTCGTAAATAGTGTCGTAAATGGTGTCGTAAATGATGTCGTAAATGATGTCGAGAAACAAGATGTTTCTAATACTGGGGAAAATATACCAGAACGTCCTTTGGATTCAATGAGTTGTACGATTTTAAAAATGATAAATGAAAATTCAAAACTCTCGGCTTCTACTATTGCCAGTGAACTTAAGTTGTCATCAAGAACAATACAACGAATTCTTAAAAATTTGAAGGATGATGGTTATATTAAAAGAGAAGGCTCTACACGCGGCAAATGGATAATATTAAAATAAGAATTGTTTTAGATTATAAAGGAAGGTAACCTTATGACCACAGATTACCAGAAACTTTTAGAAAAATATCTTCGCCTGAAAGAAGAAAACGAGCAATTAAAAACAGTTCTTGCTGAACACAATATTTCTATTGAATCAACAACTTCGAAGTTATCACCAGTAACGCCCAAAAATGTTGTAACGGTCAATAATTCAAGTTCTGCTGATGACAAACTCAATTTATATATGTCTTTGTTCATTGGTAGAACTGATGTTTATGCAAAACGCTGGGTGAGTAGAAAAAACGGCAAGACTGGATATTCGCCAGTTTGTAAAAACGAATGGGATGAAAAACTCTGTAAAAAAGGTAAAATTAAGTGTTCTGAGTGTTCCAATAGAGTTTATGGGGAATTAACCAAAAATGTAATATATAAACATCTTTCTAAAGATGCTACAGAAAGTGATGTTGTCGGAATTTATCCTATGTTGCAGGATGAAACTACAAATTTTGTTGTTATTGATTTCGATGATGAAAACTGGCAAAGCGATATTTCTGCAGTCAGAGAAAGTTGTAAAAAATTAAGCGTACCACTTTATGTCGAACGTTCCCGTTCAGGTAGTGGTGCGCATTGTTGGTTTTTCTTCGAAGAATCCGTATCAGCAAAAATTGCCAGAAGATTTGCAAGTTCTATGATTTCTTATTCAATGAATCAAAATCATAAAATTAAATTTTCTTCTTATGACAGACTTCTTCCTAATCAAGATACTATGCCAAATGGTGGTTTCGGTAATTTGATTGCACTACCACTTCAGGGGTTAGCAAGAAAGAACAAAAACAGCTTATTCATTGATGAAAATTTTGATGCTTATAAAGACCAATGGGAGTACCTTTCATCTGTCAAGAAAATTACTGTAGAAGATATGAACAGGTTTATGGCTAAATTGAAAAATAGTTACGAATTGGGATATTTAGGGTTAGATGAAGAAAGCGAAAAACCTTGGAAACAATCCAAGAATGAAATATTTCTGAAACATGATGATGTTCCTAAAACAGTAGAGATTGTTATGTCTAATTTGATATATATTAAGAAAGAAGGTTTTTCCAATAAGGCGTTAAACAAAATCAAGCGCTTGGTAGCTTTCAAAAATCCTGAATTTCAAAAAAGACAAGCAATGCGATTTTCTGTTTATGGGTTACCACGAATCATTTCATGTGCCGAAGAATATGAAGATTATATTGCGTTACCACGTGGTTGTTTTGATACAGTAGTAGATGAATTAATTAAACTTGGGGTAGAATGCACATTTAAGAATGAATGTCAGAAAGGTGAGAATATTCAAGTCGAATTCAATGGTGAATTGCGACCAGAACAGGACAAGGCAGCGAAATCAATGTTATTCCATTCAAATGGAATACTTTCAGCAACAACAGCATTTGGTAAAACTGTTGTTGGTTCATATCTTATTTCGCAAAAGAAAGTAAATACCCTTATTCTTGTACATAATACAGCACTTCTCGAGCAATGGAAGAAATCTCTTGAAACATTTCTTGAGTTCAAAGGGGATAAACCGACATATAAGACAAAAACAGGCAGAGTAAAAACTCGTGATTTTATTGGTCAATTAAGTGGTAGTAAAAACACATTGAATGGCATAGTTGATATAGCAATAATGCAATCTGTTGTAAGTGGTGGAGATGTAAAATCATTTGTAAAAGATTATGGAATGGTAATATGTGTTCCTACAGGCAATTCAAATAAAACTCCAAGTGGTTTTTGGGAAGACAGTACTCGCCTTCCAGAATATTATGATGGAACATATAACTATTTGAAGTCACTTGGTATTGAGGAGATATAATTATGACCTCAGTTGTAGCAGCATTAATATGGGATAACGATAAATTTATGATATGTCAGCGACCTGCAACAAAGTCGTGTGCTTTGTTGTGGGAATTTGTTAGTGGTAAAGTTGAGCCAGGCGAAACAAAAGAACAAGCACTCATTCGTGAGTGCCAGGAAGAACTTGATATTACTGTTTCTGTTGGCGATATCTTCACAGAAGTAGTCCACGAATATCCCGATATAACAGTTCACTTAACCTTGTTCAATGCAACTATAAGCTCAGGAACGCCAAAACTTTTAGAACACAACGATTTAAAATGGATAACTCCATCCGAAATCCCAAATTACACATTCTGCCCTGCAGATAAGGATATATTAAAATTGATTGTTGATAGTTACAATATATAAATTTTAAAAGGATAATTATATGTCAGAAAAATATAAAATCTTAAAAGATTATTATGGTCATAAGTCTTTTCGTGAAGGACAGGAAGAGATAATTGATGCGCTTCTGAAAAAACAAGATGTTTTAGCGGTTATGCCTACTGGTGCTGGTAAATCTGTGTGCTATCAGATACCGGCAATGTTATTTGCTGGCATTACACTTGTTATTTCTCCGTTGATATCCTTAATGAAAGACCAGGTGAGTGCACTTATTCAAATGGGAATTCCGGCAGCTTACATAAATTCTTCACTTGAACCACACCAGGTTACTAAAGCACTGGAATATGCACGTGATGGAAAGTATAAAATAATTTATGTTGCACCAGAGCGACTTGAAACATGGGAATTTAAAAAGT
>CALFTN010000041.1 GCA_937916395.1 uncultured Clostridia bacterium
GAATCGGAATTCTTTCCGCAAAGATCTACCGTGTAGGTGTTCTTATGTACGGAACATCTCCCAAGATCGGCAATATTATCAAAGCTGTGTGGATGGCGTGATATCTTTTTCGGTGCAACTTGCCAAAAGAAAAACAGTTCTCATTTGAGAACTGTTTTCTTTTGTTTTATTCTCTACTATTATTCTTTAAAATCATCAAATCAATCTTGAACTCATAATAGTTTCACATTATCTCACTATAATCAATCTTAACAATCTTCGTACTATTCAAACAAATTCCTGTATTATTACTATGATAGTATGCCACAAGCATATAACCTTCCCCCTCATAAATTGCAGGATAGCAATAACCATTATCTAAATCATCTTCAATATAATAAAGATTTTCTTTAGTGAAGGTTTTGCCGTTATCATCACTCACTGCCATTACGAAAGGGGTTCTGCCCCAAGGCTCATTTTCCCCTCTTAAAATATGCTCAGGTACAGGATTAAAAATCGCAACAGTTTTTTTGCCACAATTTTTTACAAGCATTGGTGAACAAGCAGAAGAAAAGAACAAATTAGGTTCAGGTAAAGAGAAGGTTTCGCCATTATCTTCTGAAAAACATTCATACTGAAACCCTAAACCAGTCCTGATATAACACCATATTTTGCCATCTTCAAACTGAAATAAGCCGGGTTCTTCATACCCATCCGGGTTTTGTGGAAACGGACATTTAAAAACTTGGTTTGTTTTTCTCCACGAGTTACCATCATCATCTGAAAAGAAAAAGTGAATTTCACCAGGTTCAAAATCTTTATTTGTATTAAGAACTGTATGTTTTGCAACAGAAAAAAGAATTCTGTTATTTTTAAGTTTTATAACTCTATCATTATTTAAAACAAAGTAGTCCTGTTCTTCTAAACATTCCATACAGTTTACAGGCTCAGACCAGGTTAGACCCTCATCAGTAGAACGTGTAAAAACGATTTTATCAGTTCCGTCAAGATTTTTCACTATGTAAAATGCACCTAAATCATCATTATTCATTCTCAAAAATGAAAGACTCATTACATTTTTTGCATCCTCAGGCTTTTCAAAAAGAACTTTTTTAGCAGACCAGGTTTCTCCCTCATCAGAAGAAGAGATGTATGAAATTCTGGCACAAAAATCATCATCCCAATCATTACCAATAAATTCGGTAAAGCCAAACAATAACGTGCCGTTTTTCAGTTTTATAAATGCACCTTCGCCATTTCTCTGGTTAAATTCACTCGTATCCAAGAAATTAACTTGTTTTCCGATTTTTTTCATTTATAACTCCAACAATTTTATAATACTTTCTTTTGGATAAGCACCCACTGCTTTATTTACCAATTCACCATCTTTAAAAATCAAAAGAGTTGGAATACTCGAAACGCCATATTTTATTGCAACATCAGGGGTTTCGTCAACATTTACTTTAAAGAAATTCACATCAGTTTTTTCATTTGAGATTTCTTCAATAATTGGTGCTATCATCTGACAAGGCATACACCAATCTGCAAATAAATCTACTAAAGCCACACCTTTACCATTTAAAACTTCGCTTTGGAATTCTGCATTACTAATTTTTTTTACCATAAATTACACCTCAATCTTTTGATTTATAATACAACATACAATGACAATAGCCTTCAAACTGTGGGTCTTTAATCTGAGCTTTAAATTCATCACACATACATTTATTCTCAGGTAATTTACCTAATTTACAAGGACAAAAGCCGTCCTTTTCTTTAAGACCCTTTTTAATTCTTTCAACTACTGATTTATCATCATTGAATTTTACTGCCATTTTAAACACCTCTTTTCTATTATTATAAGTTATTTTCTATATATAATCAACATTTTTTCAAAAAGTTAATTTTTTAACTATATATTGTAAAAAAGTATAGAAAAAACTTGAAATATTTTCAAAAAAAACTTGCTTTTTTAAAGTGTTCGTGGTAATATATACAACTGTATGAATAGTTTTACGGAGGTGAAATTCGTGCCTAACATTAAATCAGCTAAGAAAAGAGTTCTTGTTAACCAGACAAAAGCTGCTAAAAATAAAGCTACTAACTCTGCTCTTAAAACTGCAATCAAAAAAGCAAATGCTGCTATTGATTCAAATGACGCTAACAAGGCTGATGTAGTTAAAGTTGCTGTTAAGAAAATTGACCAGGCTGCTGCTAAAGGTCTTCTTCACAAAAACAATGCTGCTCACAAAAAGTCTGCACTTGTTACAAAGCTTAACAAAGCTAACTAATTTAATATTAGTTTGAGAAAAAGCCGTGGCAAAGTGCCACGGCTTTTCCTTTTTTATAAAACCACCCATAATGATTTCATTATGGGTGGTTTAAGTTTATCTTGGCAAGAAGCCTACCTTTTTCATTACCTTGTCAAGTGTTCTCTGAGAAAGCTTTGTTGCAAATTCTGCACCATTTCTCATACATTCCTCAAGGTATTTCTTTTCATTAATAAGCTCTTTATATTTAGTCTGTATTGGTTCTAATTCTTTAACAACTGCCTCACCTACTGCAGTTTTAAAATCACCATAACCCTTACCATCAAATTCCTTTTCAATCTCTTCAAAGGATTTTCCTGTACAGCAAGAGTAAATTGTCATAAGATTATTAATACCATCCTTACCCTCTGCGAAACGTACACAAGCCTCACTATCTGTAACAGCGCTTTTAATCTTCTTCATAATAACGTTTGGTTCGTCAAGCATTGAAATATATGACTTAGGATTATCGTCAGATTTGCTCATTTTCTTAAGTGGGTCCTGAAGAGAAGTAATTTTAGCACCAGCTTTACCAATAAATGGCTCTGGCATTTTTAAAACATCTCCATAGATAGAATTGAATCTGTCGCAGATATTTCTTGCAATTTCAAGATGTTGCTTCTGGTCAGCACCAATCGGAACAAAATCTGCATTATAGATAAGAATATCAGCAGCCATTAAAATTGGGTAGTCAAAAAGACCAACAGTAATATTATCGCTATGCTTCTGACTTTTCTCTTTAAACTGTGTCATTCTTGATGCTTCGCCAAATTGTGTATAGCAGTTTAAAATCCAGCATAACTGTGCATGTGTTGGCACATGGCTCTGCACAAACACAACATTTTTCTCTGGGTCAATACCCAATGCTAAAAGTAAAGCATAAAGCTCTAACGTGTTCTTTTTCAATTGCTGTGGATTTTCGCGGAATGTAGGAACTGTAATTGAGTGTAAATCTGCTACGCCATAAAGACAGTTATAATCGTCACACATATTAGCCCAATTCTTTAAAGCTCCCAAATAGTTACCTAAAGTTGGGGTACCCGTTGGCTGAATACAGCTTAAAACAATTTTTTTCTTTTCTTGTGTGTTCTCCATAATATATAAACCTCTCAAGTTAATTACTAAATATTATTTTATTACAATTTCATACCAAATGCAACATCATCTTTTGTTTCATCTAAAACTGTGAAGCCATATTTTTTGTAGAAATTAAGCCCAACCTCATTAGCAGCACTACAACAAAGCATTATACCTTTAACACCTTTATTTCTGTAATGCTCAAAAAGTGTGTCTAAAAGCTTGCCACCTGCACCGACTCTCTGATACTCTGGCAAAATATTGATATGAAAATGAGCAGGATATTCATCTCTAAATTTTTCGTGAATTTCTGTTGAAGCTTTTGACCATTCATATCTTTGCTCGCCAAAGGGTTTTACTTTTTCACAGTATTCCTCATGAAGTGCTTTTTTATATGGCTCAAAGCTTTCTGCAGAAATTATAAAACCTACCGCCTTGCCATCAGCATCTACAACAAAACAATTTTCAGGTTCTCTTTCAATATAATATTCACAAAACGTATGTAACACAAGCATAATCGTTGCTTCATCTGTAATACTGTTATAACCCTCTGCATTAAGACAAGCAAACTTAACGTTTTCAGCATCTCTTTCTTCATATTTTCTGATAGTTATCATTTAAAATCACCGCTATATATAATAATAAAATTCCAGAAAAAAAGCAATAGTAATTTGACTATTGCAAGAAATTTATTATAGTGTATAATAAATTCGGGTGAATAAAATGAGTGTTAAACGAAATCTAATAAATTTTTTAGGTAAAACCATAGTTTCAATAATGCCAAAAAGATATTTAGCAAATGAAGAAAACGCGAGAAAATATATGCTATCAGGTGATGCAAACTTTGATTTTTCACCTGGTGAGCGCTTCACTTGTGGATTTGGCTCAGAAATTCTTACACCAACAGATGTAAAAGACAAGAAATATTTTATTGCTGGATACAATTCAAACAATAAAGCCGAAGATGTGCTTGACGATATGTTTGCTAGAGCTGTATTTATCGATGACAACAAAGGCAATGGTGGTGTCATTCTTTGTAGCATTGATGCTGTGGGAATGAGTCGTAAAGATATTAACGATATAAGAAAGCTAGTTATAGAATCTAAAGAAATCAGAAAATTGAAATCCATCAACATTTGTTGTACTCATAGTCACTCTGCAATTGACACTCAGGGGCTTTGGGGTGAAAAGATTTATAAAAGCGGTAAAAATGAAGGATTTATGTCATCCCTGAAACAGAAAACTGCAGATGCTATAATTAAAGCTTATAAAAATCGCACTGATGGAAAATTATATTTCAGCAAATTAATAACAGAAGATTTACAGTACGATTGCAGAACTCCTGAAACCTTTGACAGAAATTTAAACAGAATTCATTTTGTTCCTGATGACAAAGCAAAAAAAGAAATCTTCATTGTTAATTTTGCTTCTCATGCAGAGTTAATGGGCAGTAAAACAAAAAGAGTCAGTGCCGATTTTCCCTGCTATATGATTAATAAAATAGAAGAAGTTCACAAAAACTGTGAAGTTATCTACCTTAATGGAGCTATTGGCGGAATGATTTCTGCAAAAGAAATCAGAAAGGTTTATCGTCACGAAATTGACTGTGAAGAATACACAAAAAGCTTTGGTAAGACCTTAGGTGAATTAGTTCTTAATTTAAGTGATACCGAAGAAATTGAGCCAGTTATCAATGTAAAATCAAAGCAGATAAATATCCCAGCCGAAAATTTTGTTTTAATTCTTGCGAGACTTTTAAAAGTACTCAATAATGATTTTATAAAAAATAAAACAGATGCTTTTGTTCTTTCTGAAACCGGATATTTAGTTTTAGGCAAAAACCAGGTAGCAATGTTTTTAATTCCTGGTGAATTATTCCCTGAGCTTTATAATGGTGAGTTTTTAGATACAGAAAACTCTGCAAATAAACAGAAAGCTGATTACACTCCGCTTATTAAAATGACTAACGCAAAAAACAATTTTGTTGTCGGACTTTGCAATGACGAATTGGGGTATATAATCCCTCAAAATGACTTTTTCTTAAACAACGAAACACCATACATCAATGGTGCTACCGACCATTTAGGAAGAAGGCATTACGAGGAAACGAACTCAGTGGGTCCGAGAGTAGCAGAAGTTTTACTTAATAATATATCAAAAATAATAAAAGAGCAACTTTGAAAGTTGCTCTTTTATTTTAAATAAGTTTTAGAACAATCCCACAATTTTGCCATCTTCACTAACATCAATTTTCTCTGCTGACGGAACCTTAGGAAGACCTGGCATTGTCATAATTTCACCAGTGAGAACTACTATAAAGCCTGCACCTGCTGAAACCTTAACGTTTTTAACAGTTACTCTGAAGTTTTCTGGAGCACCTAATTTTGTTGCATCATCAGAGAAGCTGTATTGTGTTTTTGCAACACAAACAGGTAACTTATCAAAGCCGTTTTTATAAAGTGCCTGAAGCTGTTTTTGTGCATTAGGTGCAAAATCAACACCATCGCCACCATAAACCTTTTTAACAATAGCTTCAATTTTATCTTCTATTTTGGCATCAAGCTCGTAAGAATATGAGAAATTAGAGTTATCTTCTTCATTGCAAAGTCTTACAACTTCTTTTGCCATTTCTTCGCCGCCTGCGCCACCATCTGCCCAAACAGTTGAAAGAACAGTGTTAACACCTAATTCTTTGCACTTTTTAATAATGAAATCAATTTCATTATCTGTATCTGTTGGGAAGCGGTTAACTGCAACAACACAAGGAAGCTTATAAACATTCTTGATATTAGAAACGTGGCGAAGCAAGTTTGGAATACCCTTTTCGAGAGCAACTAAATCTTCGTTACCTAATTCGTCTTTTTTAAGACCACCATGCATTTTGAGAGCACGAACTGTAGCAACCACTACAACTGCAGATGGTTTTAAACCTGCTGCACGACACTTGATGTCGAGGAATTTTTCTGCACCTAAATCTGCACCGAAGCCTGCTTCTGTAATAGCATAATCTGCTGCACCTAAAGCTAATTTAGTAGCAAGAACTGTATTACAGCCATGTGCAATATTTGCAAAAGGACCACCATGAACAAATGCTGGTGTACCTTCAAGAGTCTGAACAAGGTTTGGCTTTAAAGCATCTAAAAGTAATGCAGTCATAGCACCTTGTGCATTCAAGTCGCCACAAGTAACCGGCTCATCGTTATAGTTATAAGCAACAACAATTCTTGAAAGACGTTCTTTAAGGTCTGTAATTGAAGTTGAAAGGCAGAAAATAGCCATAATTTCACTTGCAACTGTAATATCAAAACCATCCTCACGTGGCACACCATTCATTCTGCCACCAAGACCATTTACAATATTACGGAGCTGTCTGTCGTTCATATCTACGCAACGTTTCCAAGTAATTTTTTTAACATCAATATTAAGAGCGTTACCCTGTTGAATGTGGTTATCAAGCATAGCAGCTAAAAGGTTGTTTGCAGCCCCTATTGCGTGGAAGTCACCTGTAAAATGGAGATTAATATCTTCCATTGGTACAACCTGTGCATAACCACCACCTGCTGCACCACCTTTAATACCAAAAACAGGACCTAAAGAAGGTTCTCTTAATGCAACACAGGTTTTATAACCTAATCTATTCATACCATCAGCAAGACCAATAGTAGTTGTAGTCTTACCCTCACCTGCTGGTGTTGGTGTGATAGCAGTAACAAGAATTAATTTACCTTCTTTTTTATTATTCTTCAAATAAGAAAGGTCTATTTTTGCTTTATATTTTCCATAAGGCTCTAAATATTCATCTGTAATATCGATTTTTTCTGCAATTTCACCGATTGGCTTCATTTTACAGCTCTGTGCAATTTCAATATCTGAAAGATATGCCATTTTAAACTCTCACCTTTCTAATGAGTTTGGTAATCTGCAAAATGCAGATTACCCACTCTTAAATCTTATTTAAAATATTTAACTGCTGATTCAAACATTCTTATGTTATATTCGCCATCAACATTCTTATAAAGACCACTGCCAATTCTTTCTGAGTGACCCATTTTACCGAAAACTCTACCATCTGGTGAAGTAATACCTTCAATAGCAAATGCAGAATCGTTAGGATTGAATTGAACATCTGTTGTAGCATTGCCACTTAAATCAACATACTGAGTTGCAATCTGACCATTTTCTGCAAGCTGTTTAATTAATTCCTCGCTTGCATAGAAACGACCTTCACCATGTGAAATAGGAACATTTACAATATCACCAACATTCATAAGAGAAAGCCAAGGAGACTTGTTAGAAGCAATTCTTGTTCTTACAATCTTTGACTGGTGACGAGAAATTGTGTTGTATGTAAGTGTTGGACAATTTTCGTCGGTATCAATAATTTTACCATAAGGCACAAGACCTAACTTGATAAGTGCCTGGAAACCGTTACAGATACCACACATAAGACCATCACGATTATCTAAAAGGTCTGTAACTGCTTCTTTTACAGCATCATTTCTAAAGAATGCAGTAATAAACTTACCTGAACCGTCTGGTTCGTCACCACCTGAGAAACCACCAGGAACAAAAATCATCTGACTACCATTTACTGCTTTTGCAAATTTTTCAACGCTTCTTGAAATGCCATCTGCAGTCAAGTTATTAATAACAATGATTTCTGCTTTTGCACCAGCATCTTCAACTGCTTTTGCACTATCGAACTCACAGTTTGTACCAGGGAAAACAGGAATAATAACCTTAGGTGTTGCAACTTTTATTGCTGCCGACTTGTGCTCACTTACACTATATTCAAAGTTTGTAATTTCTTTTTCTTCATGAGTAATATTGCAAGAATAAACACTTTCAAGCTTTTCTTCGTAAAGATTTTCAAGCTCACAAAGACAAACATTTTCATCACCTAATGAAATTTCTTGTTTTTCTGTTACTCTACCTAAAACCTTGCCATCATTTACATCATCTGTAACTTCAAGAATAAATGAACCATAGTTGTATTTGAACACATCATTTAATGAAATTGCTGAATCAAATGTGAAGCCTAATTTGTTACCCAAACACATTTTGAGAACTGCTTCTGCAATACCACCTAATGTTGGTGTGTAAGCTGCAAGAACTTTTTTAGCTCTCACCAATTCTGCAACCTTATTGAAAATTGCAACAAGTGAAGCAGTAACAGGAAGACCATTTTCATCATAATCAGGTGTTAAAAGAACAACCTTGCTACCTGCATTTTTGAATTCAGGAGAAATTACATTTTCAGTTTTATCAGTTGTAACAGCAAATGAAACAAGTGTAGGTGGAACATCAATTTTTTCAAATGAACCACTCATTGAGTCTTTACCACCGATTGAACCGATACCCAACTCAAGCTGAGCTTTATAAGCACCTAAAAGAGCACTTAATGGCTGACCCCAACGCTTAGCATCTTTGTTTGGTCTTGGGAAATATTCCTGGAATGTTAAGTAAACATCTTTAAATGGTGCACCAGTTGCAATAAGCTTTGAAACAGATTCAATAACAGCTAAATAAGCACCATGATATGGACTTTTTTCTGTAATGAATGGGTTATAACCCCAAGACATAAATGAACAGTTATCTGTGTGCTTTTTCTCCATAGAGATTTTTTGTACCATTGCCTGAATTGGTGTTTTCTGATATTTACCACCAAATGGCATAAGAACTGTACCAGCACCAATAGTTGAGTCAAATCTTTCTGAAAGACCACGCTTTGAGCAGATGTTAAGGTCAGACGCTAAGTCTTTCATGTTTTCAGCGAAAGAACCGCTAACATTCTTATCAAAACATTCGCCTTTTTCTACAACAATATCAATGTGCTTCTGAGCACCATTTGAGTTAAGGAATTCACGGCTGATATCAACAATTTTTGCACCGTTCCATTCCATAACAAGTCTTTTTTCTGCCTGAACTTCAGCAACAACAGTTGCCTCTAAATTTTCGCTTTCAGCAAGTTCTAAGAATCTCTTAACGTCCTTTGGTTCAACAACAACAGCCATTCTTTCTTGTGATTCACTGATAGCAAGTTCTGTACCATCAAGACCATCATATTTCTTTGGTACTGCATTAAGGTTAATTTTAAGACCATCTGCAAGCTCACCGATAGCAACAGAAACGCCACCTGCACCAAAGTCATTACAACGCTTAATCATCTGACAAGCTTCTTTATTTCTGAAAAGTCTCTGAAGTTTTCTTTCTTCTGGTGCGTTACCTTTCTGAACCTCTGCACCACAGCTCTCAAGTGACTGTAAAGTATGAGATTTTGAAGAACCAGTTGCACCACCGCAACCATCACGACCAGTTCTACCACCTAAAAGAATAACTACATCTTTTGGAGCAGGACATTCTCTGCGAACATTTTCTTGTGGAGCTGCTGCAATAACTGCACCAATTTCCATTCTCTTTGCAACATAACCCTCATGATAGATTTCATCAACAATACCGGTTGCAAGACCAATCTGGTTACCATAAGATGAATAACCTGATGCTGCTGTTGTAACAATCTTTCTTTGTGGAAGCTTACCTTCCATTGTTTCACTAACTTTTTTGAGTGGGTCGCCAGCACCGGTAACACGCATTGCACCATAAACATAAGAACGACCTGAAAGTGGGTCACGGATAGCACCACCAATACAAGTAGCAGCACCACCAAATGGTTCAATTTCAGTTGGATGGTTATGTGTTTCGTTTTTGAAAAGAAGTAACCAAGGCTCTTTTTTGCCATCTGCTTCTACTTCAATTTTTACAGTACAAGCATTGATTTCTTCTGATTCATCTAATTTATCAAGTTTGCCTTCTTTTTTAAGAACTCTTACAGCAAGAGTAGCAATATCCATAAGGTTAACTGGTTTTGTTCTGCCTAACTCTTTTCTGTTAGCAATGTAATCATTAAATGCTTCTTCAATTAAAGAATCTTCAAACTTAACATTATCAATAGTAGTTAAAAATGTTGTATGACGACAGTGGTCAGA
>CALFTN010000042.1 GCA_937916395.1 uncultured Clostridia bacterium
CCTGTCATACCTGTAATACTGTTATCAAGAATAATCGAAACAGAGTTTGTGTTGTTATAAGCAATATCTATAAGACCTGTAACACCTGAATGAATAAATGTAGAGTCACCAATAACAGCAACACTTCTGTTTGCATTTTCAGGGTCTGCCAAATTTCTGCCGTGAAGTCCTGAAACACTACCGCCCATACAAAGAACTGTATCCATCATACCAAGTGGCTTTGCAACACCTAATGTATAACAACCAATATCACCACTAACCGTAACATTAAGCTTTTTGAGTGCATAAAAAAGTCCGCGGTGTGGGCAACCAGCACAAAGTACTGGTGGACGTGCAGGGATATTTATATCTGCTGTAATATTCTTAACCTCTTCACCTAAAACTTTGCTTTTAATAAGACCTTGTGAATACTCACCCAAAAATGTAAATGCTTCTTTACCAATTACATTTACACCAATTTTCTTACAATGTGTCTCAAGGTAATCATCAAGCTCTTCGAGAACATAAACTGTCTCACATTCATTACAGAAATCTTTAATAAGTTTTTCTGGAAGAGGATAAACACAACCTAACTTTAAGTAAGAAGCATTATCGCCCAATGCTTCTTTAGCGTAAGTATATGTAATACCAGAAGTAATAACACCTATTTTTTTAGAGTTATATTCAACCGAGTTAAGACCAATTTCCACTGCTTCTTTTTCACAGAAAGCAATCTGGTCTAAAATACGTTTTTCTACAACAACGTGCTTCTTTATTGCGTTTGCTGGAACCATTACGTATTTTTGCGGATTTTTTTCGTAAGCTTTAAGACCATTACCAACTCTCTCATCAACTTCAGCAAGGCTTCTTGAGTGAGCAACTCTCGTAGTAAGTCTTAAAAGAATTGGTGTATCAAATCTTTCTGATAATTGGAATGCTAATTTTGAAAACTTAAGACATTCTTCTGAATCAGACGGCTCTAACATCATAATTTTAGAGCCTTTTGCATAGTGACGGCTATCCTGCTCATTCTGTGATGAGTGCATACCAGGGTCATCTGCAACGATTATAACCATACCAGCATTTACACCTGTGTAAGAAGATGTAAAAAGTGGGTCTGCCGCAACATTAAGACCTACATGCTTCATAGCACAAAAAGAACGTGCACCAGCAACACATGCACCAAAAGCGACCTCGCAAGCAACCTTTTCATTTGGTGCCCATTCACTTTTTATTTCGTCATATTCTGCAATAAATTCTGTAATTTCGGTACTCGGTGTACCAGGGTAACTTGAAGCAACTCTGCAACCAGCTTCGTAAAGTCCACGTGCGACCGCTTCATTACCTAAAAGTAATTTTTTCATAAATCCAATCTTTCTCTCTATGTAAATTTATTTTATTTCGTTCTGTTTTGCAACAACGCTTTCACCACAATACATCTCACGTAATTTCGGCTTTTCTATTTTACCAGTTGGGTTACGTGGAACAGAAGCGAAGATAATTTTTCTTGGCCTTTTATATCTTGGTAAATCGTAGCAGAAATCGTTAATATCATCTTCCGTGAGTATCTCACCATCTTTAACCTCTATAATTGCAGTTGCAATTTCACCAAGACGAGCATCAGGAAGGCCAATAACCGCAACGTCTTTAATCAAAGAATGTTTTCTTAAGAAGTCTTCAATCTGTACTGGGTAAAGATTTTCCCCACCAGAAATAATAACATCCTTCTTTCTATCAACAAGAAATATAAAACCATCTTCATCTTCTCTTGCCATATCACCAGTAAAGAGCCAACCATCACGAAGAACATCGTTTGTCGCTTTTTCATCTTTGTAATAGCAAGTCATAACACCAGGACCTTTGACCGCCAATTCACCGACGTCACCTTTTTCTACTGCTACGCCGTTTTCGTTAACAATTTTAACATCCCAACCAAAACCTGCTTTACCAATGGCACCAACCTTGTGAACATTCTCGACCCCCAAATGAACACAACCAGGTCCTATAGATTCACTAAGACCATAGTTTGTATCATACTGGTGATGCGGAAACACCGAAAGCCAACGCTTAATAAGGCTTGGCGGAACCGGTTGTGCGCCAATATGCATAAGGCGCCACTGTGAAAGTTCATATTCGTTTAAATCAATATCATTTCTATCAATAGCGTCGAGAATATCTTGTGCCCACGGCACTAAAAGCCACACAATAGAACATTTTTCATCACTTGCAGTTTTTATAATCCACTTTGGCTTGGTACCTTTTAAAATAACCGCCTTACCGCCGACAACAAGTGAGCCGAACCAGTGCATTTTTGCACCTGTGTGGTAAAGTGGTGGTATACACAAAAAAACATCATCTTTAGTTTGTGAGTGGTGAGCCTGCTCAGTTTTAGCTGCGTGAACTAAACTTCTGTGAGCGTGTAAAATCGCTTTTGGAAAGCCTGTTGTACCAGATGAAAAATAAATCGCTGCATCGTCATCATCAGTCAATGTTACATTCGGCGCTTTAGTTGAACAATATGTAACTAATTCATCATAGCTTTCTGAAAAGGTAGGACAATCTTCCCCAACATAAAATGTATATTTTACATCTGGAATTCTGTCACAAATTTCCTCGATACGACCAATGAATTCAGGTCCAAAAACAAGAACATTACTGTCTGAAAGCTTCAAGCAATATTTAATTTCTTCTGCTGTGTAACGGTAATTAAGTGGAACTGCTAAAGCACCAGCCTTTAAAACTCCAAAATACACAGGAAGCCACTCAAGACTATTCATTAAAAGAATAGCCACTCTGTCACCTTTTTTTATTCCTCTTGAAAGAAGAAGATTACAAAATCGGTTGGCTTTTTTATCAAATTCACCCCAAGTCATTTCTTTTCTTAAAGAATTCGTATTGCTTGGTTCAATAAGTGAATATTCACGCCAGGTTACCCTGTTTTTTTCTTCAACTTCAGGATTAATTTCAACTAATGCAATATCATCTTTAAAATTCTTTGCATTGTTTACGAGATATTCCGTAATCGGCAAAATTCTCATTCCTTCATACTATATTAATACAAATAAAAATACATTGTAAATAATACACCTATTTACTTAGTGTGTCAACATAATTTTCAATATCGAAAGCTTCTACAGGACTATTATTTTTAAGGTATAATGGATGGTGTGGGTGACCTTTTACTGAACGTTTTCCGACAGTGAACCATTCAGCATTATATTCATTGCCAATTTCAATCATTTCTTTAACACAATTTATTAAATATGGTCGTTTTTCAATTATTGTTCCCCATGCTGCCCACACCGCTGGTGTGTGACCGTTTTTATATGAAGAAAGTATGTAACGAAAAGCTTTCATATTCTCATTGTGTAAAAATTCATTGTTACAGGAATCCATATCATTCGGATTAGTTGCCCTCTGAGCATAAACATTAAACATAATAAAGCTGTCATAACCATTGAATCTTGCTGTTCGCTCAACAGATTTCAGGGTATTATCAAGGTCATCAGGCTTTGCAGTAGATGGATTTATACCAATACATATAAGTGGATTTTCGCCTCTTGTTCCTAAAATATAACGATAATCAACATATTCATTAGGAACATAAATCCATTTATTTATATCATATTCATAAGAACCATTTTTCTCGTTCTCTAGCGCTTCAGAGAATGATAAAACGTTTAACTTTTGTGTTTCGCAGGTTGGAATGTGCATATTTACCCCCGTACAGAAATAATTGTTTTTTTACTTTTAACATATACTTTATTATAACTGTTTACTACCCCGTTTTCAACACATTATTTTCTATTAAAACAATTATTTCTGAAGTTCATTATTCCTTGACATTTTCTTACAATATATTATAATTATAGTGTATTGTTTTTACAAAATATATTTAGTAAGAAGGTTTTATTATGTACCATTCAATGACCATTGCAGGCCTCGAGAGAAAACTCCCTCTCTGCAGATTAAACGACGACCTTAAAATTGCAGCTTTTGTTATTTTTGGCGATGCTGAACTCACAGTTGCATGTGCAAGAGATTTATTAGAAAAGGCACCAGAATTTGATTACATAGTTACAGCAGAAGCAAAGGGTATTCCACTTGCTCACGAAATGTCAAGACAAAGTGGTAAAAAATACTTTGTTGCAAGAAAGAAACCAAAGCTTTATATGACAGGTGTTTTTGAAGCAGTTGTTAATTCTATTACAACCGAAGGCGAACAAAAGCTTTATTTAGACACAGCCGAAGCAGAAGAATTAAAAGGCAAGAGAGTTATTATTGCAGACGACGTTATTTCTTTAGGTGAATCTTTAAAAGCAGTTCAGACTCTTTTAGAAAAAGCTGGTGCTAACGTTGTTGCCAATATGACAATTCTTGCTGAGGGTGACGCCGCAGATAGAAAAGATATTATCTACTTAGAAAAACTCCCTCTTTTCAAAAACGACGGAACAATTTTAGAATAAGGATTTAAACAATGGCTGGTAAACTTTTTGTAGTTGGTACACCTATTGGTAACTTAGGTGACTTTTCACCGAGAGCAGTTGAAACTCTTTCTTCTTGTGATTTTATTGCTGCAGAAGACACAAGAGTCACAATAAAGCTCTTGAACCACTTTGGTATAAAAAAACCAATGATAAGCTATTATGAGCATAACAAAGCAGGGCGTGGCAATAAGATTATTGAAAGAATATTAAATGGTGAAACTTGTGCACTTGTTTCAGATGCGGGTATGCCTATTATTTCTGACCCAGGCGAAGATTTAACAAAGCTTTGCTACGAAAACAATATTGAAGTATGTGCCGTTCCTGGTCCAAGTGCACTTATAACTGCACTTGCAATTTCTGGAATGAGTGCAGGCAGATTTACTTTTGAAGGATTTTTAACAACTACTAAGCAAAACAGAAAAAAGCATTTAGAAGAATTAGTAAACGAAAAACGCACTATGATTTTTTATGAAGCACCACACAAATTACCTGCTACTTTAAAAGATATGGCAGAATATTTTGGTGACAGAAAAATTGCGCTCGTTAAAGAACTGACTAAAATTCATGAAAACGTTGAGCATACTACTCTTTTTAGTGCAAGAGATAAATATAACGAAGTTGCCCCAAAGGGTGAATTTGTAGTTATAGTTGAAGGCAAACCCGAAGAAGAACAAGAAGAAATCACTTTAGAAAATGCTACTTTTATGGCGAAAGACTTAATCAAAAAAGGTGTTTCAATAAACGAAGCTTCTAAAGAAATTGCGAAAAAAACTGGTTTAAAAAAGAGTGATATATATAAAGCTTTACAAAATACTTAATTAGGTGTGATTAAATGTTATTTGGCGTACAATGGTACTTATGGGTGCTTCTTGTAATTGTAAGTATTTTAGCAATTTTTGTATGGATTAAAGCAATGGCTGCTTCAAGGATAAGACGCGAAAAGCTCAGAAAAGAAGCAGAAATCTGGAAGAAAGATTATGAATTAAGGCAAGAATTTAAAACGCTTACCTTTGAAAAAATCAATTCAACAGATACTAATAAAATGCTTTCTGGCGTTTGTATGAACATTCAGATTGAATTAGAAAATGCAACTGATATGAACGAAGCATTTTTGAAGTTACCAGAAGAAAAGAAATATATTTATTGCTTAGAATATTTCGATGAAGACGCCTCTAAAAGTCTTTCAACGTTTTTCAAAAACAACGGCTCTCCCCTTACAGATTATATTGTTGAAGCAATTAAGACTATTGGCTATGAAGAAATATTACCACTTATTGAAGCCGTTTATCCAATGTATGACGATAACAGCGATGTTTCTATCGATTACACAATAATTGATAAAACAGACGATAAATTCAAAGAAATTTACAACCCAAATAAACTTTATGATTTGGTAAGCAAATATGTTAAATTAAACAAAGAAATTTTTATAAATTAAAGGTGATTTAAAATGGCTACATTTTATCTTTCTGCTTTTGCTGATGAAGCAGGTGGCGGAATAAAAGAACAAATTGAAGCACTTAAGGCTCACGGTATGACTCATTTAGAACCTCGTGGACTTGACGAAGGCAACATTTCACTTTACACTGAAGAACAAGCAATTGAACTTAAAAAGATTTTAGATGAAAGCAATATAGAAACTTCTGCAATTGGTTCACATTATGGTAAAATTAAAATCACCGATGATTTCGAGGAGCATTTTGAAAATTTTAAAAACTGTGTTAAGGTTGCAAAAATTTTAGGCACAAAAAGAATAAGAATGTTCAGCTTCTATTTCTCTGAAAACGAAAAATATGAAGATTATAAAGATGAAGTTTTCAGAAGAATTGAATTAATGTGCAACTATGCACTCGATAACGGAATTTACTGTTGCCACGAAAACGAAAAAGGAATTTATGGCGATAATGAAGAGAGATGCTTCGAATTACTTTCTCACTTCAAAGGCAAATTAAAGGGTGTTTTTGACCCTGCAAACTTTATTCAATGTGGTGTTAAAATTTTACCAGCATTTGAGCTTTTAAAAGATTATATAGACTATCTTCACATAAAAGACTGTGTTTATTCTGACGGTAGCATCCGCCCGGCAGGTGCTGGTGATGGCGAAATAGTTGAGCTTTTAAAGAGATTTAACGAAATCAAAAGCGCTGACACCTTCTTAACCCTTGAGCCACATTTAAAAGTGTTTGACGGACTTAAAGAGTTAGAAGAAGAAGGCGGCACCGCCGATAAATTAAAAGATGACTTCACTTACAAAACAAATCGTGAAGCGTTTGATGTTGCGGCAAATGCACTTAAAGAGTGTATTAAAAAAGCTGGTATTGAAGATAATACAGTTTTCAAATATTAAAAACAAAGCACACTTGAATTTTGTTTCAAGTGTGCTTTGTTTTATAAACTCACTACTATTGTAAATACATTATTCTCATATTTAATAAGCATATCGCCTTTGTGCTTGTCAACAGTTCTTTTTATGCTCTTTAAACCGAGACCGTGATTTTCTTTATCAGTTTTTGAAGAAATATAATTCCCAGCCCTTTTCTTTGGAGCTTCAAGTGAAGGATTCTTTATAGAAATAAAAATACCACTTTCGTCATTTGTTATTTTTGTTTCAATATATCTGTCACTCATTTTTTCTATTTTTACATTCGCTTCAATCGCATTATCAAGTGCATTACTTAAAATTGTGCATATATCCATACTCGGCACGTTAATCTTTTCAAGTGAATCAACCTGAAAATGTGTTGCAATTCCACTTTTTTGTGCCAGAAGCATTTTTTCATTTATAACCGCATCTATTGCAGAATTTTTGCTCATTGAAATATATGTAGCCTCTTCAACGGCATCAGTCATTTTTTCAAGATACTCTAAAAGTTCTTCTTTTGAGCCATTTTCTGCTATTCCTTTTAAAGAGAATATATGATTTTTCAAGTCGTGTCTTAATTCTCTTGTTCTGTTGTAGCTTTCTTCAATTCTCAAAAACGACTCTTTTTCAAGACGCATCTGCGTATTTAAAAGGTCTTGTTTTCTTTGCATTTCTAACTGATTGTGAAGTCGAGAGAAAAGCATAAACACAAGCACATTTATAAAAAGAATACCTATTGTTGAAATAATTATATAAGCATTTATTTCTTCACCTGGTGCTAAACGGTCTATATAATACTGGTAAACTGTAAGCGTACCGAGCGTTGTAACAGGCACACTAAGTAGCAAAAGCCAATATCTTAAAGGTACATTTTTGTTTTTGGATTTTGTGAAAAGACCTAAAAGAATAATTATTAATAGCATAATTATATTAGGCATTTCAATTGACAGGATTCTGTAAAAGAAGCTTTCAGTATCCATATAAGGAATTTTTGTTATGTATTCATCTATAAATAACGAAAAAGCGAAATAAGACACTAACTTTGAAAGTGCTACAAACAATGAATAAATAACTATAAAAACTGCTTTCAACCGTTTTTGTCCATCAAAAATTATAAAGACAATGGCAATCATTAAAAGCATCTGAATAACAGTTTTGATATTACCGCTCTGACCTGTTTCCTGAAGTGCTAAAAGAATTCCCGCGCTTATTACAAATGCAATTCTTTTCGGGTTTTTACTTTTGAATTTATCCTCGAAAAACACATTCATAAGTAAAAAAGCAAGAAGAATTTCTAATGTTGAAGAAAAAAGTCTTATTAAATAGAACAGCGATGTTTCTAAAAATTCTAACATTTAACTACCTCTTTGACCATAAATAAGCGTCTTTAACCTTTGTTGCCTTGCTTTTACTTACAGGCAAACTGAAACCATTCACAAGAAAAACCGAATCTTTTGACACACTTTTAATTTTTTGTGCATTTACTAAGTAGCTCTGGTGTGTTCTTATAAAATCTTTCTCTTTAAGCTCATTTTCTACATTATCAAGTTTTTCATAAAAAGAAAGAACTTCATTTTTTGTGTGTATATTTAAAAGTCGTTTGTTACTTTCAAAATATAAAATATCTGAAAGCGGAATATTTTTCACACTAGAAGATGTTTTAACGGTAAAGAAACTTGTGTTGAGTTTTTTTAGTTCTAAAAGACACTCACCAAAAACACGTGAAAACGCATTGGCTAAATCTGTCTTTAAAATATAACGGAACGCCTTTACCTCGTACCCTGAAAAAACATACTCGGCAGAAGAGGTAATAAAAACTATAAGAGAATTCACACCAATATCTCTTAAAAGCTTTGCACACTCAACACCATTTAATGTTTTCATTTTTATATCAAGAAAAATGATATCAAAGTGCTGTGTATTGTTTTCACATTTTTTAAGAAGCTCACTACCATCATAAAACACAGAAACTTCTGCTTCCAAATCATTTTTCGCTAAAATTTCTGTTGTACGATTTTCTATATAATCGCATATTTTCTTTTCATCATCACAAATTGCGATTGTAAGCATTATAACCACCTACCCCAATTATTTATACTATAACATAAATAGTAGTAAATTACTACTGTTTTATATTTTAAAACGCACTTTCGATAAATCTTAGGAGCAAAACCGTGCCTACAACTGTTGTTGTAATTGAAGAAAGTATTAACGGATGAACACACTCCCCAAAATCTTCTTGACCTATTGTGCCACCAAATATAAAAAATATCGAAACAACAGGAATAATATAAATGAGTTTAGAATAATACAATGGTATATATATAGCTAACAAAATTCCGAACAAAAGTCCACCAAAAGCACTATTTTCTAATGTTCCGTTTGGTGACAAGTACATTACCAAGTATAATAGTCCAATAAACGTAATTATTGCACCATAAAATATAGTTGTAATTAAACAAACATTTCCTACTAATGGTTCTAATTTCCACTTTTCATTTTTCAGAAATTTCATAATATCACCCACAAAATAAAAATACAGATGAAGTTTTACCTTCATCTGTATTTTATTCTTTTTAATATAAAATTTGCTCAAAATGTAACTTTTGGGTGTATTTTTGTAATTTTTGGATTTTCAATTAATATCAATCAAACACAATATCCTTATTTAATTCAACGAGTCTTACTTCATAAGCTTTCATAATATCTGCTTCGAATGGAAGTTCAGGGTTTTCAACGCCCAACTTTTTCATAAGTTCTTTTGTGAAAAGTGGGTTCTGAATTAAGAAAGGTCCTAAAAGATAAGTTCCAAAGAAATTATTTCTTTTAACGCCTTCGTTTTTACTGTCAGCAGAAGCGCCAAAACCTTTTTTTACAGAAATAAACTCATCATTTTTATCTATATTATAGGTGTGTGAAAATCTGCTTGTATAACCAACTATATCAATATTTTCATATTTACCTACAAAGAGTGAATTGTTTCTTTTCGGAATGGTTCTTACTGAATTGAATGAGAAAATCCCCAAAGCATTAATTTTTGTTCCGTCTGTATTTTCAATATAATCACCGAAAATTTCAAACGCATTACCAGTTGTTAAAAACACAACGCCATTATCAATAAGAGCTTTTATTCTTTCTTCATAGCCTTTCAAGCGAGAAAGTATTTTTTCTTGATTTGATTCACTGCATGAACCGATATAAACCATATCAACGTCCTCAGTCAAAAACCTTGGATTCTCTTTTATAGGTGTTTCAATAAATTCTGCATCCGGCAAACACAATTTAAAATAGCGCATATTCGCCTTGTCACCAAAAAGGCAACAAACCTCAGGGTAAAGAATTTCAATTTTCATTATTGTTTACCCCCATTCTCATTAAACTCTTTAAAGTCTTCTATAATTTTTTCTTCTACTTCACACGCTAAATCATAGGTTGATGTATCGTGAAGAAGGTAGAATTTTGAAACGTTTTTATCAATTAACTTTATTGCCTTAAACTCATCTTCTTCACAAAGAATTTTTTCTTCTGGGAGTCCTGCAATTAAAAGTCTCAATTTGTAGTCAAAGCATCTTGGACCTGCTAAAATTACTTGCTTCATTTCTGGTGTATTTAAGAACTCGAAGTCCGCATCATAAATCCAACCAATAAATTCTGAAGAATCCTTTCTTTCAAAAAGGTCATCAATCATAATAAATACTGATTTTTCGCCTTCCTCGTGACCAACAAAATCAAGAGTTCTTGAGCAAGAAACAGAGTTCTGACCCTTAGCCATAGTACGAATAATAGAAGTATTACCAACCTTACCCTCTTTATAACGGGTCTGAGTAACACTGATTTTACGAAGATAATCTTTTACCTTTTCAGTATCAACATTAAACTCATTCATTAAAGAAATAGCTGCAAGCTCGTTATAAATATTATAAAGAGCACGGTTTACCATAGGGTATTTGTCTTCTTTACCATCAATGCTTACTGTTATTGATTGATTGTCATAGTCAATGTTAGTGAGATGGTATTTTGCTTCATAAGATTTAAAATCACAATTAGGGCAATAAGCATTACCTATGTGATGATATCTCAAAAAGTTAAATTTCAACTTCTCATTACATTTCGGACAGAATGAAAAATCATTAATTAAATTCACACACTCTGTAACATCTGTTGGGAGTCTGTCAATAGAAAAATATACTCTTTCATTATCCTTTAAAAGCTGTGAAGATTGCAAACAATCAGCATTAAGAATAAGCTTTGTTGTTTTTGGAACATAAGTATCTAAAATACTGAAAATGTATTCAGGATGAGCATTTCGCTTAATTGAATCTCTGAAAAGATTAGTAACAATAAGATAATCTGGTTTAATAAATGGTAAAATAAGCCTTGAAAAACGCTCATCAACCTCTAAAGCCAAAACGTCAATTCTTGGTTTACCAAACACATTAACACTATGAGTTAATGCCGTTGCAACACCAGTGTTGATATTTGAGCCATATCTGTTTGAAACCACCTTGTAGCCACTTTCAGAAAGAATATCAGCGACCATATTTGTAGTTGTTGTTTTACCATTCGTACCGGTAACACAAAGTACGTTTGGGCTTTTTTTAGTCTGCGCTAAATAATCAGGGCAGATTTTAAGCGCTAAATACCCGGGGAACATTGTTGCATTTCTTTTTAAAAGTCTTAAAGCAAGATAAGCAGACTTTGAAGCCCACAATGCTATAAAATATCTTAATCTATTCATTCTGCTTTTACCTCTATTTCAGATGTGCAATTAGGGCAACGTGTTGCTTCAATATTGATTTCACTCTTACAGAATGGGCAAATCTTTGTTGTTGGAGCTTTTTCAACCGGTGCCTCTTCCTTTTTACCTATATCACGAATTTTATTGATACCCTTTACCATAAGAAAAATAACAAATGCAATTATAATAAAGTCAATTACCGCTTGAAGAAAAAGACCATAACTCAACGTAGCAACGCCTGCCTCTGTAGCTGCTTCAAGAGATTCATATTCATTACCATCAAGCGCAACAAAAAGCTCTTTTACTGAAACCTTGCCAGTAATTAATGTGATAAGTGGTGTAATAATGTTATTAACAAGAGAATTAACAATAGCAGTAAATGAACTACCAATAATAACACCGACTGCAAGGTCAATAACATTACCACGAGAAATAAACTCTTTAAATTCTTTCATAAAGCCTCTCCCTTTTTTGAGTTCCTTTTTTAACTCTTTTTCTAATTTTGACATATTTACACATCCTTATGTATAGGTTATATAACAGATTGATTATAACATATTGCACAATAAATTTAAAGTATTTTATTTCAATTTCAATAATATTTTTCGCTATTTAAAGAGTATTTCGCTTGATAATTTGATTTTTCAGGTGTATAATTGTAAAAACAAACTTTTAAGGTGGTGTTTCTTTTGGTATTAGTTGCTGATATTGGTAACACAAATATAACACTTGGCATATATAAAAACGACGAATTAATTTTTGTTTCAAGACTTGCGACTCAAAGGCACAGAACAAGCGAGCAATATGCCATTGAGCTTAATGCTGTTTTCAATCTTGAAAATATAAGTGGTAGCTTTAAAGGTGCAGTTATCAGCTCTGTTGTTCCAGAGCTCACACGTGCTTTTAAAGATGCAATAGAAAAGGTTGCAAAGGTTGAAGCACTTGTTGTTGCAGCAGGAATTAAAAACGGTCTTAAAATCGCAACCGACAATCCAAAAGAAGTTGGTGCAGATTTAGTTGCAGGAGCTGTCGGAGCTATTTCTCAGTACGAATTACCTTGTCTTGTTATGGATTTAGGTACAGCAACAAAAATCTCTGTTATAGATGAAGGTAATGTATTTTTAGGTTGCACAATAGCTCCTGGAATTGGCATTTCTTTAGACGCCTTATCTTTAAGAACATCACAATTACCTGCTATTGATTTATGTGCCCCTGAAAAAGCAATAGGCACAAATACAATAGAATGTATAAAATCTGGCACAGTCCTTGGTAACGCAGCTATGCTTGATGGTATGGCAGCACGTCTTGAAAAAGAACTTGGTAAAAAAATTAAAACAACCATTGCAACAGGTGGTCTTTCAAAAGAAATTGTCAACTGTTGCGAAAGAGACATTGTTTATAACAAGAACCTTATTTTAGAAGGTCTTTTAGTTATATATAAGAAAAACAGGTGAATTAAAATCTAAAACGCATTGTATCTCACAAGGAGACGGGAGTCAAACCCAGTCTTTCAAGGCTGGTTTGGATAACTCATTTCACCCTAAGAGAACAGTAGCAAAGGAGAAAATTTTATGAACAAAAAGAAAAAACTTAATCGTCTTGTGATTTGCGCATTTTTCATGGCATTGACAGTCGTTATGACATTCACACCATTGGGCTACATTCCTGTAGGCGTAATTTCAATCACAACAATTCACATTGCAACTATTTTAGGTGCTTGTATTTTAGGTGTAAAATATGGTGCAATACTTGGTGGAACATGGGGCGTTCTTTGTATTATAAAAGCCTTCCAGGAACCAATTCCTGGTAACATTCCATTCCAGAATCCTATGATTTCATTAGTACCAAGAATTATTGTTGGCGTTGTAGCTGGTTTAGTTTTTGTTGCACTTTCAAAAACAAAGCTCAAAAAACCACTTTCATTAGGTATTGCAGCAGTTGCCGCTACATTGACAAACACCGTTTTAGTGCTTACCGCTTTAACATTATTTAATGGTTTTGAAACAATAACAGCTGGTGTTACAACAGCACTCGAAACTATTTTCTCTGTTTTAATTTCTGTAAACGGAATCATTGAAATTATCACAGCAATAGTGCTTGTTCCTACACTTTACTTAGCAACAGAAAAATTATTAAAAGATAAAATATAATTTACACAAAACCTGTTTTTCTTAAATAAGTATAAAAATTCAGCCCCAAAGCTTTTAAAGCTTTGGGGCTTTATCGTTTAGTTAAATCAATTTACTTCAACAATAAATGAACCATCACCTGTAGTTTCAACTAATTCAGGATAATAAGTATATGGTTTAAACTCTATTGCTTTGATAATTTCAAGGAGCTCTGCTTTAACTCCCTTCATACCAATATCAGACTGTGTTTGCATATTTAAAACATACAAATTATTGCTCTGAACAAAGAACATTGTCATTATAGTCTGACCTTCAGCACTTATACCAAGAAAACGTGCCTTTGAATCAACACCTTCAAGCTCAACCTCTTCCCATAATGTTTCAGGCTTAATTTCAGCGTCTTTTAAATATTCTTCAGAATTCAACCCTGTGTAAATCTTCTCTGAGAGTTCTACATATTCATTATAAGTCTTTTTAGCAACTCTTATTGACAATTCAGTTTTTGTTTCTTCGTTCTGGAATTCACCACGGTCATTTATTGCTTCCCAGCCTTCAGGCAAAGTGAAATAATAGGCGTAATCTTCTATAACACCATCTTCTTCAAGCTGACCGACAAAACCTTGTATTTGGGTAACATATTCGCCGTTATCATCTTTTATTTTCTTACCATTTTCATCTGTTGCGTAGACTAACAATTCACCATCTTCACTTAAAACCTTTTTACCGTTTTCGTCAGTAACCAATATGTACTCTTCGCTTGTTGATGGGTCAACATAAACATCCTTTTTACATGCGGTAAGTGCTATACTGGTAACAATTACTGCAACCATTAAGAGAATTAAAATTCTTTTTTTCATAAAATACTTCACCTATTCTAAAAACACAGGGGCGGTCCACCCACCCCTATTTTATTTTTTAACAAAAATTATTTAGTTGTCTGCTCTGTAGCTTCTGTCATAGTACCCTCTATAACTGGTGCTTCAGTAGTTGTATCTAATGGACTTGTAGGATTTTCATTAGTCCAATTAATTTCATAATAAGCCTTATCTTCGAGTGTAAATAAAATTGAAAGGTCGCCGTGACTTTCAAATGTATTCTGACCCTTTGCTGATGCTTTTACGTTTGCAGGTTTAAAGTATTCAAGTCTTGTGATTTCATCTGTAAGGCGATTAACTGTTGCTGTAATTCTGCAACCACTATAGCTTACTGTGTAATCCTGCAACTCAAGATAAGTTTTTGTTTTTGCAAATTCTTCTGAGCTTAAAATATCAGCTTTATCACGAAGAGAAAACGCATTTCCTAAAATTTCCTTAGCGTCAACTTCTGCTATATCATCAAACTCAATAGTAATGAAGTACTCGTCGCCAACCTCTGTCATTGTTGCATATTTAATATCATCAACTGTGAGCTTTGAAGCAAAGCTTTCACCTTTTACTAAAAGAACGTCAGTATTATCTGCACCATAAGGCAAATCACCTGATTGTTCTTCAATATTTTCTAACATAAGGTCTTTTACCGCTTTAGCCGCATCGTTAATAGCAGAAAGTGATTCATCAACTTCCTCTGCCTCTTCCTGACCAACCTTTGTAACCTTAAGACTGTCATTAGGAACATTCAATTCAAAACGATAATACATAGCAGGTCTTTCTACTTTAATATCGTTTACAAGTCCATTGAAGTAATTTAAAATTTCTTCGCTTGATTTATCAACTGGAGTTGCACTTTCTGTGTATTCTGCAGGCACAGTAGACTGCACCTCAACCTCTTCACCAGAAGAAGAACAAGCAGTAAGTGAAAGTAATGAAGCACTGACAACTAAAAGTGCTAAACCTAAGCTTATAATTCTTTTCATAAAGGATATACCCCTTTCAAAATTAGACATAATTACACCTTGGTGTATATAACAGAGTAATTATATCACAAAAATACGCTTAAAAAAACAAAATTTTAAGATTTTTTTATATTTGTAGAAACAGCACAAATACAGCTGGACGTTTTTGTTGTTTAGTAACAACTGCATGTTTTTTACAATTGACATTATTGCTATAAAATATTATAATAATAAGTAATGCAACAAGAAAGGTGGTGTGGGTGCGTTGAAGAAAACCAAAAGCGGTAGCATTTTTCTGTTTATAATAATTTTTATTACTACAATTTTTATCACCGTTGTCTGCACTGTTATAAACAACAGAAACAACAGAATTATAAGCGGTGATACTATAAATGAAACCGAATATTTAGAAGAAGTTCACATCAACAATGACAGTCCGGCTTTTCTTCAGCAAGATACAACCCTACCCGAAACAACTGTAGTCACCACCCAAAAAGTCCCTGATGTTTTGGCACCTGGCACAATAGACTCACCAACTTATATTGAGGTTGATGAAGACACCTTTCATCTTACATATATAAACCGAAACTACAGACTCCCTGAGAATTACAAACCGAAGCTTGTTACAGTAGCAGGAAGTACTCAAAAGCTTGAAAAAACTGTTGCAAAATACTACGAGAAGATGTATGATGCCGCAAAAAAAGATGGTGTATTATTAACACCATGTTCTGGTTATCGTTCAATAGAGCGCCAAAAACGCAACTACAACAATAAAGTTGAATATTACGAAAATCTTGGTTATTCTGAAACAGAAGCTAAAGAAAAAGCAGCAACTGTTATTCTTCCGCCAGGAAGTAGTGAACATAACTTAGGTGTAGCCATGGATATTGTTTGTGTAGACGAATGGTTTGAGGACACAGAAGAATTCAGTTGGCTTAAAGAAAACGCTCACAAATATGGCTTTATTTTAAGGTATCCAAAAGACCGACAAGAGGATACCGGAATCATATATGAACCATGGCACTGGCGATTTGTTGGTGTAGATGCCGCAACAGAAATCAAAGAAAAAAATATGATTTTAGAAGACTATTTAGGAGTTAATCAGGATGTATAAATTAAAAGTAGAAAAAGCCCACGGCGATTATGATTACGGCACAAGTAAATTTTTAGGTGCACCAACAATGCCTGAAAGCTGGCTTTCTGACGGAACACTTTCTGACGATGATTTTTTCTTTTGTCAGATAAAGCTCTCTGAATTAAAAGAACACACTACCTGTGAGCTTTTACCCCCAAAAGGATTTTTGTATATTTTTCTCACAATTCAAGAAAATGGCACTTTCAAGCCTAATGTAAGACTATGTGAAGACGAGCCAGATACTCTTATTGATGATTTCAATTACGGCTTTGACTTTTTAGGTGATACAGACGCTGAATATTCAATAGATTTCACTGACGAAATCAGTAATGCCGAAACTGCACTTTTCATTGAAGAGAACGATAATTACATTCTTCTTCAATATGACCCCCTTGACGACAATATGCCAGAATTCTTGCAAGAAACAGAAAAACAGGCACTCTTCAGAATTTCTAAAGCAGACCTTGAGAAGCTCGACTTTTCAAATGTTAGTTTTGATTTAAATTAAGAATAAAAAACAAAACAACCTATCATTTTTAGTTACGGTTAACTTTAAATGATAGGTTGTTTTTTATTTAATTATAATATAGCATCGCAGACCCACGATTCTCAATTTTTAATTTTACTATACTGTTTCTGCACAGCATCATATTTGTAAACTACACTTTTTCTGAATGCACATGTGTAGTTTGTTTCTGTACCATCTTTTTCATACATTTTTATTATATAAACTTTTTTGCCGTCAACTGCTTTCACACTGACGCCTGTTGTTACCATTACATATTCGCTTGGTTGTTTTGCAAAGCCCAATGTTTCCTTGTCATACTTATCCACTAAATCGTGAAGCGCTTTGTCATTTTTTTCATCATAAAACAAAGTTGTTTCAGCATTAGTTGTTTGTTCCTCAACTTCAAAAGCACCATTTTTAGTCAATAAAAAATATTCGTTTGTCTGCACATTATAAACAAAGCACTCATAACCAGCAATTGCAAAAATTGCACTTGGCACCTCTGAATCTTCTGTTAAATAAAGCTCAATTTTACATGCATCTTTACCGTTAACATTAGTTTCACTAAGCTTCATTATATAGTCATCAATAGGCTTTGAAAGGCCTAACACTTCGTCAGGATATTGACTTAAAAGCTGAATTGCAACACTTTCTGTTACTGTGAATACACCAATATCATTAGACACATCAATAGCACTGTCAGCAGTCATAAGAGCGTTATCTTCTCTATATTTTTTTACACCCATTGCAATACCGAAAAGGACTGCTGAAACTACAATTACAGAAATAAAAATTATAACAACTTTTTTCAAATAACTCACTCTCCTAATATGTTCTACTATACATTCTCAGAGCATATTTGTCAAGTTGATGAGCTTTCAGAATCATTTACCAATATTAAGATATTTTTCCTTTGTTGCTATTCCCCCACGAATGTGTCTTTCTTCCTTATTTTTTTCTAAAACCTGCCTTACTTCGCTGTAAAGTGCAGGGTTAACTTTTTTCAAACGCACTGTTACATCTGTAAAAACCGTAGATTTTGAGATACCAAATTTTTTACCCGTTGCCCTTACAGTTGAATTAGTTTCCGCTATGTATCTGCCAAGCTCTACTGCCCTTTCATCATAATGTCCATTTATATTACTATCATATCTGAACGCCATAACGCACCCCCTGTTACCTTGTTAAAATTTATGCTTTTCCTTGATTTTTTATTACTAAAAGCAAAAAAATTCTTTACATAAAATTTCAACTATGGTATTATTAGTGCATAAATTTTAACGAAGCAGGTGCTATTATGATTAAATTTGGTACAGGTGGCTGGCGTGCTGTTATCGGCGATGATTTCACACGCGAAAATGTTCAGCTCGTTGCAAGTGGTATTTTAAAATATGCAAAAGAGCTAAGTAAAACAGACAAACCCATTATTATAGGCTACGACAGACGATTTTTATCTGAAAGTGCTGCAAAATGGGTCGCAGAGGTTCTTGCTGCTGGTGGAATTGACGTGTGGTTTTTAAATCGTTCTGCACCTACCCCACTTATAATGCACATAGTTAAAGACAGTGAGCTTCACTTCGGAATAGAAGTCACTGCAAGCCACAACCCTGCTAACTACAATGGAATTAAAGTTATTGTTGACGAGGGCAGAGATGCAAGTCAGGAAGTAACAGGAAGAATTGAAGAATTAATTAAAGAAACCAAATCCATAGAAACTACCGACTTTGATAAGGCTGTAGCCGACAACAAAATACTTTATCTTCGTAATCCATTCAACAAATTCCTTGATGATATTTTAGCACTTTTAGATGTTGACGCTTTAAGAGAACGTGGTCTCCGTGTTCTTTTTGATACTATGCATGGTTCAGGTGCTTATCCGTTACAGGTTATTTTCCACACAACACGTTGTACAGTTGATACTATTAACCTTAATAAAGACGCTTATTTCGGTGGCATTATGCCAGCACCTACAGAGCAGACACTTTCACCTTTAAGAGATATGGTTGTTAAAGGAGACTATGACCTCGGTATTGCTATGGATGGTGACGGCGACAGACTCGGTATTATTGACAGGGATGGCACCTATATTAACGCTAACGAAATCCTCTGTATGCTTTATTATTATCTTGTTAAGTATAAGGGCTGGAAAGGTGCTGTTGTAAGAAACCTTGCTACAACTCACATGCTCGACAAAATTGCCGAAAGTTTCAACGAAAAATGCTACGAAGTACCGGTTGGTTTTAAATATATCTCTTCAAAAATTGACGAAGTAGATGCCGTTCTTGGTGGCGAATCATCTGGTGGTCTTACAGTTCGTGGTCACATTCATGGTAAAGACTCTGTTTATGCTGCTTCTCTCTTTGCAGAAATGATAAGTGTTACAGGTAAATCACCTGTCGAAATCATGAAAGAATTAGAAGAGCAATTCGGCAAATTCACGATGGTTGAAGACAACCTTGTTTTTGCACCTGATTATAAAGAAACTGTCAATCAGATCATTATGATTGATAAAAAGCTTCCTGAATTCAAATCTGAAGTAACTCGTGTCAATTACGAAGATGGTTGCAAGGTTTATTTTGAGAATGGCGACTTTGTAATCTGCCGTTTCTCCGGTACAGAACCACTCCTCAGAATTTTTGCTGAAAGCAGTAATAAAGCTACGGCGAGAGAATACGTTGATGCGTTCAAAAAGTTTCTTGAACTTTAAGAATGCTTTGCATTTTCAGTGCTGAGTGCAAAGTGCTGAGTGCTGAGTTAAGGAAGCCTTACGGCTTGATAAAATTTAAATATGAATAATAAAAACTACATTCTATCATTTTAGATTTATGGATAATCTTCAAATAATAGAATGTAGTTATTTTTATAATACTAACCACTGACTTACTGACCACTGATAACTTTTCCTATAGTTTTCATAAAAACACCCCGAATAAATTTTAGTGCAAAGGCAAAATAAGACCAATCGGCAATAATATAGCAGTTAAAATTATTAAAAACTTTGAATTGAGAAATTCTTTTGGATTATAAGTCTTAAAAGCGACTATACCTGTTAGTACAATACTGGTTATCAATATAACCGATAAAATAATCACACTGGCAAAAAGACAAAAGTAGAAGAGCATAGTAAAAATATAAGAAAGAGAAACGTCGACACCACTATGTTCGATTGCGTAAAAAAACAAAGTTAAAATATAAGTTGTTACGCTACTGATTATTGCTATAACAGATAATTTTTTACCTATATTGAGTATATTGTTTTTTATTTTTACAATTTTCATAAAATCCCACCTTCAAAAAACTCAGGAAGCAAACGCCACCACCAACCAAGCCCAAGCGTCAATAACATCCCTATAAAAATCACTAAAATTCTCAAATCAGGACTCTCTTTTACATTATGAGTTTTAAAAGCAATTACAACTTCAAGTATGATACCTAACACAAATATAACCGGTAGAACAAACATACAAACAAATAAGCAAACACAAAAAAGAAACGAAGAAATATCTGAAAGCCACCACAAATCAATACCTGTACCACTATGGTCACCTATGTAAACTAACACTGCAGAAACATAGGTTGATATTGTGACAATTATTGATGAAACAGATAATAATTTACCGATACTTAACACACGATTTTTTACACTTTCAAGTTTCATAAAATCACCCCTAAAATAAATCATGGTAAAAAGAAGAAACCGAATGGCAAGAATATACCTGACATAATAATTAAAAATCTTAAATCAAGAAGCTCTTTCGCATTACGATTTTTAAAAGCAATTATACCTGTAAGTATAGCACCAAGACCAAATAATGACGGGAGTACAAACACACTTCCATAGAAAATGACAATTTCCAAACAACTTGTAATAATTTCGTTTAACCAATCATCTAAATAAAAATGAGGATTCAGTTCCAAACGAATCACAATCACTGCAGCTGATATTGTTACAACAATTGAAAATATTGATATACCCTTACCTAAACCTAAAACTAAATTTTTAATTTTTTCTAATTTCATAAAATCACCCGCTCTTTTTTACTTTATGAATTACAAGACTTACAATTGGTGAAGCGAATACAACTATTGAGGTTAATACTGTTAAAAATGCACTTTCGGGGAAGCTATAAAATACACTTACCACTGGTGGAGCAAAGAGAACCGAAATTCCTAAAATAATACTTTCATTTATTGATAAGAAGTTACAGAGTAAAGCAATAATAAATGTTAATAAAGGAATTATTTCTGTAATAAGCGCACTATTGAAAAAGAATTTTTTATTATACTTCTTTGAGTAAAGTGCTATAAAAATGTTGTAACCTAAAAACAGTAACAAGAAAATTTTACCTAACCCTAAATCTGAATAACCTAAATCTAAAACATCACCTGAAACTATTTTACCCGATAAAAGAATTGCCGAAATCCATATAATTACCGATGAAAAGATGCCTGCTAAAATTTGTTTTATTTTATTTGTCATAAAGAACACTCCTTTTTGTTTCTTTTCATCTACATAATATCAATTCGTTTTAAAGAAAGTACCGAAATGTAACTTTTGGGCGTTTTTTTGTAATTTTTGGTATGTTCCGACTTAAAAGATTAAGTTTGAGTGTTAGAGATTAGATGTTAGGGTGAAATGAGTTATCCGAACCGTGTTTTTTATAGACGGATTTCCGTTCACTCTGCGTTGAAATACTCGCCAATCCGTCAGGATTAGCTCTGTTTTCGCCTTGATTGACCATAAATCCATTCTATAAAAAATCTTCGACCTACAAAGCGAAAGATTTTTATTGGATTTTTGGTGTTGAGGGTGAAGTAAGGCTGACGCCTTGCAAGACCGAAACGCCGAAAAGACTTAAAAATACTCGCTTTTAGGCAAGTTCGAATAACTCATTTCACCCTAACCATTCGTAATCAAAAATAAAAACTACATTCTCTCATTTACAGTTTATCTATAAATTAAAGAATGTAGTTATTTTTATAATATTATAATTCCGAATTACGCGTTCCGAATTATTTATTCACCTTTCATACCAAGGAGATTTGCTTTGCCATCAAATACTGCCTGTGAAACCTTGATTGAATCAAAGATTGCCGCTTTAATATCATCGTCAGTAGCACCAAGTTCACGTGAATAGCTATCTGGAATAAAGAGATTTACATCCATAATATCTGCAAGTCCGTCAACATCAATACCACTTTCAATACCTTTCTGGGCATATTCTTTCTTAACACCGCCAAGACCCATTCTCATCATCCAAGGTGCAACAGAAATAATCTTTCTGTTTTCACCCATACCACGAGCAGCATAAACAATTTTAAGAAATTCCTTCCATGTAAGGTTATACATAGAAATTGGAATAGCCTGTGCTCCGTCAGCCTTTTCAGCAGCACCAACAATAACCTCACCAACCTGACGAACTGTAAGCATTGCTGTACCGCCACCTGGATACATTGTGAATGGGAGCTTATCCATTCTCTTGATTTGTTCAATAAGAATAACCCAAACAGGCTTTCTGCCTGGTTGTGTACCAAAGATGTAAGGAAGCTCAAGAACAGAAACTGAGAAGTTATCGTCAACGAATGAGAATGCAACTTCTTCCTGGTCAATTCTGCTTCTGATATATGGGTGTTTCTTTGTTAATTCCATATCTGGTCTTTCTTTTGCAAGGAATGAGAAATAAGAACCTAAAACAACGGCACTCTTCATACCAACCTCTTTGCAAAGAGGAAGAATTCTCTTGAGTGGTTCAATATTATATTTATAATATGCATCGTAAACAGGTGCTGGAAACTCAACTCTTTCATCAATACCAGCAGCAAAAACGAAGCAATCGTGACCTTTTAAGAGTTCACGGATTTCGTCATCTGACTTTTCGTAGATATTGCACATTTCAAGCTTCATTTCCTGAGGGATAGGTGCACCCTCTGGAAGTGGAGGAAGAGCAACAGAAGTTACTTCATGACCACGTTCAATAAAAATTCTTGCAGCCTCACAGCCTAAAAGACCTGTGCCACCAATCATAAATATTTTCATTCTGTCACCTTCTCTTTAAAGTTGTCAAAAATTTCAGGTCCATAAACGTTATCTTCACCTTCACGGTCCCAAACCTGTGCAAAGAATGGGTTAATTCTTGCTTCTTCGTCATATTTCCAAGGCCATGGAAGCTCAGCAGGGCACCAGTGACCACCTTTAAGAACAAGGTTTGGTGACATTTCAAATTCATTGCCACGAGCACTTACCCATTTAACTGGTGTATACATATCAACGATTTCTGTTGCAAGGCACTTACCACCTCTGAACTCAGCAGCCTTCTGAAGGTCCTCAAGTGTAAGAGAATCAAATGGCTTTGTTTCATCATAACCATGGTCAAGAACCTTAACATCTGGTGCAGTTGTTTGTTTTGCAGGAATAATAATCTCGAAATCATCCCAGCTTCTTGGAAGTTTCTCATATTCTTCCATACTGCCATAGTAAGCTTTCATTCTTACATCAACTTTGTTTGCTGCCCACCAGAGTGTACCATACTCAGGTGTTTCAGCAATCTTTTTCATCCAGAGTTTCTTGAGAATTGGTGCAAAAGGCTTTGCAAGGAAGGCAAGTTTATAATAACCTTCAACCTTATCCATCATACTCTTAAAGTAATCTTTAACTGGAATATTTGCACGGAAGTGACAATATTTTTCAAGTTCATCACCATCGTAATACCATTGGCCATGGAAGTTACGAGTTGTAAACCAATGTGGGTCAAAGAGTTTTTTAGGTGAACCAAGACCTAATGTACCAAGAAGAAGGTCTTCAAATTCATAGTTTGTAATTCTGTATTCTTCACCTGAACCGATGTTATAAAAACGTCTCCAGAATTCTTCTGGAATATCATCACCACAAACGTTAGCAAGAAGTCTGCCTGAATCTTCAACAGTAGCCCATTCAAGCATACCATTGATTGGAACGTGATACATAATAGGTTCGAGGTTTTTAAGAATTGCAGGGTAAAGAATACCTGACTGACGGAGAGATACCCAATGCTTAAGGCCTGACTCAGCAAAAACTGCTTCTGCTTTAATTTTACTTATAGCATAGTGGTCGTAAACGCTAACCTTAAGTGGGTCACCAGTTCTGCCCCAATGAATAGGAGCATTTCTGTCACCAGTTTCAGCAACAGTACCTATGTAAACAACCTTAATATCATCAGCATTAGGTTGAGCTTTAACAGCATTAACAATATTTTGTGCAGCAGTAACATTTGTTTTCTGTGTTTTCACAGGATAATAGTCAGCAGCTGGGGACACCATACCACCAACGTGAAGAACATAATCTGAACCTGTAACACATTTTAAAACATCTTCGTAATTTGTAAGGTCACCCCAAACAAGCTTAACAGATGGGTCATTTTCGAAAGGTTTAAACTTATCCTTGTTTTTTTGACTACCTCTGTTAAGAACAACGATGTCGAACTTATCCTTTTTAGCATAAAGCTCTTTAAAGCCTGCCCAGCCCATTGTTCCTGATGAGCCTGTTAAAAATACGGTTTTTTTAGCCATTTCTAATCCCTCCAGAACGGTTTTTCTTGTTATTTAATTAACATTTTTATTATACAATTATTTACACTGTGTTGTCAATAGTTTATTAAAGTAATAAAAGTGCAGAAAGCCATTGCTATCTGCACTTTTATAAATACGAATTATAGTTGGTCTAAAGTCAATTCATAAGCTGGAATAAACTCCGTTAAAAAGATGTTGGCTTCTTCTATGTTAAGCTCTAAAATTCTTTCTTTTGTAGAGTGCTCAGCCTCTTTGAATTCAGAGTTACCTGCTTTTCGCTCATCAATACACTTTATTAATGCACTTAATTTATCGGCAGCCTTAACAAGTGGTAGCAAATCTTTATCGCAATCCCCTGTTAAAGCACTCATAAATTCTGCCCTCAAGTCGTCAGGGAGCATTGAAACAAGTCTTTCAGTTGCAGAGTCCTCTATCTCTTTAAATGCACCTAAAATCTTTTCGTTCTGATATTTTACAGGCGTTGGTAAATCACCTGTTATAATTTCGTGTGCATCATGATAAAGTCCTAAAACTGCTGCCCTGTCGGCATTGTAGCTTTTACCCAGCCTCACATTACCAATTACGGCAAGTGCATGAGCAATAACTGCAACCTCTTTTGAATGACTATCTAAATTTTCGCTTTCGGTATTTCGCATCAACGCCCAACGGTCAATGTACTTCATACGTGAAAGCATTGCAAAAAAACTATATCCCATTATACTAAAATCCTTTAAAAATTAACTCTGAATGTTTTGATTTCAAATGGTTTGAACTCTGTTTCTAATGTTTTACCACTGAATTTCACTTCGTCAGCACCATCCTCAATAAGGTTACATTCTGTTACACTCTTGATTTCATCGCAGAAAGTAAATACTGTTTTTGTTTTACTGTTCCATGTTTCATAAGCACGAACAATAATACCATTACCATCTTCTGCAACTTTCACTGTTTCGATAACAACATTTTCTTTGTCTGCGCTTACAAATGAATAAGCCTCTGGTAATGTACCATTATTTGCTTTTGCAAATACAGCATAAGCCGGATAGTTTACATTAAATGCTTCTTTAACAACCTCTGAAGAAGAAACATGGTCAGCGTGTGGATAAATCGAGAAAGTAAACTCGTGATATTCTCTGTCCTGAACTGCATTTGGTCTTGTCTGACATCTCAAAAGAGTTGGCATAATATGACCATTCTTTACCGTACAGCCGTATTTACAATCGTTGATAACAGAAACACCAAAGCTGTTATCTGAAAGGTCAACCCATTTGTGCATTGAAACCTCAAATTGCGCAAAATCCCATGTAGTATTCTCTGTGGTTGAGCGTTCAAGATTACCAAACTGAATATCAAATGTTGCTTTAACTGCATTTACATCTACTGGATAATCACCCTTTAACACAACATGAGTTTCTTTCCAGTCTGTTTTGTAATCAACATCAATTCTGTCTAAATCAGCATAAATATTGTAATATGCACTTACAACTGAGTTTCTTATTTTTTTATCTACTTTATAAACAACTCTTACAGCACCCTGTTCAACAATCTCAGCGCCAACAAAATCCAAATCAAATTCTTTTTCTTCAAAATATGATTTTATATCCCAGGCTTCATGGTTAAATGGTCTGTCCTGGAAGGCTCTTATAGTACCAAAAGGCTTGCCAGCGGCTACATCTCTGCCACTTTCTTTATGAACAAGCTTTGTAATATCACCATTAGTGAATTCAACTGTAAAGTACTTTGTATCAACAGAATTTTCGTCTGCTTTCATAGCAGTTGCAGTCTGTACCCCTGATTTCACAGCAAATGACTTGTAGCCCTTCGCAGGAATTTCTGCAACAAACACAATTTTGTCATCATAAGTTTTCTGGTACGCAACTTCTGTTTCACCATCAAAGAGTTTAAAATCGCCCTCCACAGGAGCCTCTGCAACAACAGCATCTTTTCTGTTAAATCCTGTTGTATTGAATACAACCAAGCTATCAGAAGCAAGATTCATTTTTGCAATTAATGAAGCTTCTGCAGAAGCTGTCATCTCAGTTCCCTCTGCTAAAACGCTTTCATATTGTTCTTTACTGTCTTCATAAACTTCTTTTATAGAAGAACCAGGAAGAATATCATGGAACTGATTAAGAAGAATAAGCTTCCAGTTTTCTAAAATTCTTTCTGCCGGATATGAAAATCCAGTTTCCTTTTTTGCAATAGCAGAAAGTGTTTCAACATCATGGAAAAGACATTCTGTTTTACGGTTATATTTTTTATTTCTTGCCTGACTTGTAAGAGTACCACGGTGCAATTCGAGATAAAGCTCACCTGACCACTTTGGAAGATATTTATTATCTTTAACCTGATTTTCTAAATGACGGAAAAATTCAAGTGATGGAGCAATTTTCACATTAGGGCAACCCTCAATACCTTTTTGCATTCTCTTGCCATGCTCTAACATATCTACAGTTGGTCCACCACCGCCATCGCCGTAACCGAATGTGCAAAGATAATCTCTGCCTAAATCCTTCTGACTGTAGCGTTTGTTACCACCAATAATATAGCCTGGTCTTAAATATGCGTTATATGTAGTCTGATAATCTTTTCTTTCATCACGATTTGCATCTTCGCAAGGTGAGAAGTGAGAAAGAACCTCTGTACCGTCAATGCCCTTCCACATAAATGTATCGTATGGGAATTTATTGTATTCGTTCCAGCTGATTTTAGTTGTCATAAAGTATTCCATACCACATTTTTTAATGAGCTGTGGAATAGCACCAGAATAACCGAAAACGTCTGGGAGCCACATAATTTTATTATCTACGCCAAATTCTTCTTTAAAGAATTTTTTACCGACAAGGAACTGACGAACGAGAGCTTCACCTGATGCTACGTTAGTATCAGCCTCGACCCACATACTGCCTTCAACTTCCCATCTTCCCTCTTTAACCTTTTGCTTGATTTTCTGAAAGAGCTCTGGGTAATCTTTCTTTACGTAATCGTAAAGCTGAGCTTGTGAAGACATAAACTTATAATCAGGATATTCCTCCATAAGTTTAATAACTGTTGCAAATGAACGGCCTGCCTTATCTCTAGTCTGACGAAGTCTCCAGAGCCATGCAACGTCAATGTGAGTATGTCCAATAGACCATGCAGTTGCCTCGTGAGTTTTGCCGTAAATATTTTCGTTGAGATAAGCACTGGCTTCTTTTGCTGTTCTTTTGAACGATTCTCTGTCACCACTGTCAATATCAAGCATATTACAAGCGTTATTCAAGTGTTTTATTAAATCGACACGAACTGTTGAATCACCATCGTAATAATTTGTTACTTCTAAAGGTGAGGCTATATCATAGTAAATTCTTACAGCATCGGTATCAAGTGTCTGTAAAAATGCACCTAATTGTACCTGACCTTTATATTCCCATGGGTCTGTATAAGCGTTTATGTAAATTTCAAGAGTTTCGTTGCCTTCAGCACACTCGGTAATTGTGATATATTGATGGTTGCTGTCTGCACCTTGTGTCATTTCACCATTAATCCAGACAATAAACTGTGGGTTAACCTGATTCCAGTTACCATCGTTATAATATGGCTTAAACTGATAAATAACTTTTTCACCTTTAAAGCTTTCTGGTATAGTTACGGTCTGCTTAAACCAACAATAACATTCATGATAACCCCAATAATCGCTGTTTGCTTTAAAAGGTTTCCATTCGCCCTCATTTCTTTGTTCAAATGTATATTGACCGTCTCTTATAAGAAAATCACCTGTAGATACACTATCTTTAATAAAGAAATCGCTTTTTATTACATCTGTAATTTTGCGTATTCTTCTGCTTAGCATATAGCGTTCACTGTTTTTGTCTAAAAAATCAACATCAAAATGTGCCATACTTATTCTCCTATGTTTGCAAAATTGCATCATATGCTTTTTTATAATATCATATTGGTTATAATATTACAACAAATAAATTCGAAAAAGTTTATATAATAATAGCAATATTACCATTGACATTTTCTAATTTAATAATTAAAATAGTTATAATATATTTCTATATTGAATTTTCTCTTTGAGAAATAACCATAAATTATGAAGGAGTGTAAAAATATGGCACATTACTGTAACGAACCATCAAGAACATTCAGCGAATATCTTTTAATCCCTGGTTATACAGGGCCAGACTGTATTCCTGCTAATGTTTCTTTAAAAACACCATTATGCAGATACAAAAAAGGTGTTGAAGAATCTCCAATAACTCTCAATATTCCACTTATTTCTGCCATTATGCAATCTGTTTCTAACGATACACTTGCTATAGCACTTGCTAAAGAAGGTGGTATGTCTTTCATCTATGGCTCACAATCTATTGAAGATGAAGCAGCTATGGTAGCAAGAGTAAAAAGCTATAAAGCTGGTTTTGTTGTAAGTGATTCCAACTTAAAACCATCTGACACTTTAGCAGATGTTGTTAATCTTTTTGAAACAATGGGCCACTCAACAATGGCAGTTACAGAAGACGGAGAAGCAAACGGCAAGCTCTTAGGTGTTGTTACTTCTCGTGATTACAGAATCAGCCGTATGGATTTAGCAACCAAAGTTACTGAATTTATGACTCCACTTGAGAAATTAATTACTGCTCCTGCTTCTACATCATTAAAAGAAGCTAACGACATTATCTGGGAGAACAAATTAAACTCTCTTCCTATAATTGACAATAAAGGCAACCTTCTCTATTTCGTATTCCGTAAGGACTACTCTCAGCACAAAGAAAACCCACAAGAAATTCTTGATGCTCAGAAGAGATATATGGTTGGTGCTGGTATTAACACTCGTGACTACGAAGAAAGAATTCCTGCATTAATTGAAGCTGGTGCTGACGTTCTTTGCATTGACTCTTCAGAGGGCTACACAGAGTGGCAAAAACGTACAATCGCTTTTGTAAGAGAAAAATATGGCGATTCAGTTAAAATTGGTGCTGGTAACGTTGTTGACAGAGATGGCTTCCGTTTCTTAGCAGAAGCTGGTGCCGACTTCATCAAAGTTGGTATCGGTGGTGGTTCAATCTGTATCACTCGTGAAACAAAAGGTATCGGTCGTGGTCAGGCTACTGCTCTTATTGAAGTTGCTGCTGCTCGTGACGAATATTTTGAAGAAACAGGCATTTATGTTCCTATTTGTTCAGATGGCGGTATCGTTCACGACTACCACATGACACTTGCTCTTGCAATGGGTGCTGACTTCCTTATGCTCGGCAGATATTTCGCTCGTTTTGACGAAAGCCCAACACCAAAGCTCAACATTAACGGCACTTATGTTAAAGAGTACTGGGGCGAAGGCTCTAACAGAGCACGTAACTGGCAACGCTATGACTTAGGTGGTTCTTCAAAGCTCTCTTTTGAAGAAGGTGTTGACTCTTATGTAACTTATGCAGGTTCTCTTCATGACAACGTAAATAAGAGCCTTTATAAAGTTAAATCTACAATGTGCAACTGTGGTGTTACTACAATTCCTGATTTACAGAGAGATGCAAAATTAACACTCGTTTCAGCAACAAGTATTGTTGAAGGCGGTTCACACGATGTTATGCTTAAAACAAGCAGTGGAAACATCAGATAAAATATCAATTAAAATAAAAACACAGAGTCAAAGACTCTGTGTTTTTCATTTTAATTGCCTACCACCACGTCTCACCAGAATTGTGTCATCCCCTATCACCACAATATCTTTAAAGCAAATTACAATTTCTTCTCCACGACCTAAAAACCCACAAACACCATGACCACAAAAAACAATTATGCTAACAAGACAGCCTGTGCAGGTATCAATTTCAACATCAGTAACACATCCTATTCTTGAGCCATCCTCTACATTAATCACTTCCTTTGAACGAAGGTCTGCAACCGAACATTTCAAAAAAATCACTCCTAGAATAAAAATCTCGCTAAATTCCAAAATTATTTTCCATAAGTGAACATCTTGTGAGTTTTTCCAGTCCATATTTTTTTCTTATTTTATCTCTTGCTATTTCTAGACGTTCTTCCTTTTCATGTTTCTTGTGTTCTTCTATATCAAAAAAAGAAGCCTGATTAAAAATAGTAAACGAATCAAGTAATTTTGTACCTGTAATGCTTAACGCTCTTATTGGCTCCGTATCAATATCAACATTTTCTTCTATGAGCCTCATAGCCTCTTCTGCTAAATCGTAAGCTAAATCTGTTGGCGAATCAAGAACCGTTGAACGCATTATAGTTTTCATTCCTGTATTTCTTATGCCAACCTGTAGCCCCGCACACTGAACATTATGATTTCTAAGTCTTGCAGAAACCTTATCCGAAAGAAAATAAACGCACGTGCGTACGTCTGCCCAGTTTTTCAAATCAACCTTAAAAGTCATTCCATTCCCTATTGATTTATATGCATCACGATATTGAAAATGATTAACCTTACTATAATCGTAACCATTAGCATACTGAAAAATAGCTTTTCCTTGAACGCCTAAAAGATTTTCCAAAACATCTTCGCCTATTTCTGCAATATCCCCTATAGTTTCAACGCCGAGTGTTTTTAATTTAGTGGCAGCTTTTCTGCCAACAGTAAAAAGCTCACCAGCTTTAAGAGGATATAAAAGTGTTTTAAAATTTTCTTTTGTTATAACTGTTACTGCATCTGGTTTTTTATAATCACTACCCATTTTCGCAAAAATCTTATTATAAGAAACTCCAACAGATATAGTTACACCAACCTCTTTTTTAATTACTTCTCTCAGTTCATTTGCTATTGTTTCGCCACTACCAAATAATTTTTGTGAACCTGTTACATCAAGCCAACATTCATCCATACCAAATGGCTCTACTAAATCTGTATAACGGCAATAAATATCAAAAATCTTTTTTGAGTACTCTTTATATTTATTGTGATGTGGTTTTACAAGCACCAAATCCGGACATTTACGCTTTGCCTGCCATATAGGCTCAGCCGTCTCCACACCATATTTTTTCGCTTTTTCATTTTTAGCTAAAACTATGCCGTGCCTGTATTCAGGGTCGCCGCAAACACAGAACGCATATTTTTTGAGTTCAGGATTCATATCTGCTTCAACCGACGCAAAAAAATTATTGCAATCGCAATGAAGAATTACTCTTTCCAACCTTTTACACCTCAGATTTCAAAATAATAAATCAGTTTTGTTTTCTTGCTTTAATAATAACAGAAAATTTGTTCGGTGTAAAGAGGTAATCTAAAAAAATTTTTTCCAGTATAAAAATATTCCAACCAACCTTATAATAGACCTTCTATTTATAAAATATTTTGTTTTTTTAAACTTTTACTATTGCATTTTTTTCAACAGATGATACAATATTCTATGAACTAAAAATTGTTTGGTTTTATAAAAAAGAACAGGAAGAGAAAATAATTATGGCTAATTTCAAAAAAACACGTTTAATGAAATTTCTTTCATTAACATTCGCACTCACATTACTTATAACTACATTTGCTGGCTGTGGTGGCAACAAAGAAGACCCTACTACAACCGAGCCTACTACTGAAATCACAACAGAACCACCTGTTGTGCACAGAAACCCTTTAACAGGTAAAGCTGGTTACTCAGAAGAGCTTATTGGCAACAGACCTGTTATGGTTGTTGTTGAAAACCACCCACAAGCAAGACCTCAATGGGGCTTAACTTCATCTGATATCGTTTTCGAAATGGTAGCTGAAGGTGGCATTACAAGAATGATTTTCATGTATGCTGATGCTTCACTTTTACCAGACAAGGTTGGCCCTGTAAGAAGTGCTCGTCACTACTTTTTAGATTTATCTGAAGGTTACGACTCAATCTTTGTTCATTTCGGTCAGAGCACATACGCAAAAACTCAATTAGCAGAGCACAATATAGACAATATAAACGGTAACACAAGCGATGGTAAATATTTCGCACGTGACCGTTCAAGAAATGTTGACTCAGAGCACACAGCTTTCACTACAAAAGATAATATAGTAAAAGCGATAAATGACAAGACTTACAGAACAACACTAAACGAAGGCTACGAAGACGCATTCAAATTTAACGTTGATGGCGATAAAGTATTAGACAAAGGCTCTTGCACAAACGCTACTGTTTCTTTCTCTGGTAGTTACACATACACCTTTAACTATGATAAACAAGAGAATGTTTATTACTCCTCTCTTAACGGCACTGAGTTTATGGACAGCAACGGAACACAACAAAACTTTACAAACCTCATTGTTCTCTACACAGATATTTCTAATATTTCTGGCGACACCAAAAACAGAGTTAATATCGACTTAAGCGAAGGCGAAGGCATCTATATTTCAAATGGTTCTTATTGTGATATCACCTGGAAAAAGGGTGAAAGCACAGATATGTTAAAGCTTTATGACACCGAAGGTGAAGAATTAAAGCTCAACATAGGCAGAAGCTACATTGCAATTGTTGATAACAGCAGAGAATCTGTAAATACTATTTCTTAAGAAACTCACCCACAAGGTATCAGCCTTGTGGGTATTTCTATATAATAATCTTACGAAATCTTAATTTGATTTTATATCTTCTCTGTGGTATCATTTATCATAGAAAAAAGGTGGTGGTAACTTGTCAGCAAAAATACTTTTAGTCGAGGATGATATATTTCTTCGTGACGGAATAAAGGAAGCATTAAAAAAAGAGGGGTATTCCGTATTCACTGCAGAAGACTGCAAAACTGCAAAATCAGAGTTTGTAAAAGAAAGCCCTGACCTTTTAATTCTTGATGTAATGCTCCCTGATGGTAATGGCTTTGACCTTTGTACACTTTTCAGGTCACTTAATAAAAATGTTCCAATACTTTTTCTTACCGCCTGTGATGACGAAGTTCAGATTGTTCGTGGGCTTGATTCTGGTGCAGATGATTATGTTACAAAGCCTTTTAAATTACTTGAGTTACTTTCAAGAATAAGAGCAATTTTAAGACGAAGCAACAACACGATTCTTAACTCAAGTGATATTACAATAGATATAAACAATATGACAGTAAAATGTAAAGGGCAGACTGTTTTTGTAACGCCTATTGAATTTCAGATTCTTTCTACCCTTGTTCGTAACAATGGTGTTATAGTTACAAGAAGTGTGCTTTTAGAAAATATATGGGATAGTGACGGAGCTTTTATTGATGACAACACACTCTCTGTTCATATTAGCCGACTTCGTGAAAAAATCGGCTCAGAGCATATAAAAACAGTTCGTGGTATCGGCTACAGATGGGAGAATTAAAATGACAAACTTAGAAATTATTTTAATCTTAATTGTAGCTTTGTTGTGCCTTTTGATTTTAGCATTGATTATAAAATCAATTAAAACCAAAAAGAAGATAAACAATTTAACAAATAGCATAGAAAAATACTTAGAAGATGGTACTTCAACAAAATTCAGTACTGATGACAACAATTTTTCATCATTACAAAATGCAGTTTGCGATTTAGAGAATGCTTTAGAATTACAAAAGCATAATACTAAAGCAGAAACACAAAGAAATTCAGATTTTATTGCTGATATCTCTCATCAATTCAAAACCCCTATTGCAGGGCTTAAACTATACATCGAAATGGATAATGAACTAAATCCAACTGACCACACAGAAAAAGAATTACAACTGATTGAGAAAATGGAAGAGTTAATTGGGAAACTCTTGCACCTTGAAAAGATTAAAACTGATGCTTACACAATGGATTTTGCAACTTGTGAGGTAAGAGAAATTGTGAGTAGCATTATAACTGATTTTAAGCCAATTTTTAAGGAAAAGGAATTCACTGTTACAGGTAGCAGTAAAATGCGTTGTGATAAATCGTGGCTTTTTGAAGCAATTGGTAATGTAATTAAGAATGCGTGTGAGCATACTAAAGATAATGGAAAAATCGATGTAATAATTGAGGACAGTGAGCAGTCAACTATTGTAACTGTTTCTGACAATGGTGGTGGAGTTGAAACGCAAGAAATTTCTAAAATATTCAATCGCTTTCACAGAACTAAAAATGCTAAACCACAAAGTGCAGGTATTGGTCTTGCAATTACAAAGGCAATAGTTGAAAAACATCACGGAACTATAAGTGCCGAGAATACAGAAAAAGGTCTTGATATTATTATGTGCTTTCCACATTTAGATGGGTATGTAACTTATTAAAAATTAAGAAAGTGGCTTTAATCTTACGAAAATGTAAGATTAAAGTCACTTAAATTTAATGTTAGTGTTTTACAATAGAGCTACAGTAAAATTATAAGGAGAATTTTTATGAGTATTATTGAATGTAAAAATTTAACAAAGGAATATTTAAGTGGTGAAAATGTAGTAGTCGCTTTAAATGATGTTACAGTAAGCTTTGAAAAAGGCGAATTTGTTGCTATTACTGGCCCTTCTGGTTCTGGTAAATCTACATTTTTACATTGCCTCAGTAGCCTTGAGAATGCTACAAGTGGCGAGGTTATTTATAATAACGAGAGTTTAAAAAGCTATAACGATAATCAGCTTTCTATTTTAAGAAGAAGACGCTTCGGCTTTGTTTTCCAGGCTTATAACTTGGTTGAAGAATTAACAGGCTATGAAAACATTCTTTTACCTATTATGCTCGACAAGAAAAAGCCAGATGAAGAATATCTAAAAAAGATTATAGATATTTTAGGGATTGAAGATAGATTAAGTCACCTCCCCTCTGCTCTTTCAGGTGGTCAGCAACAAAGAATTGCAATAGCACGTGCTTTAGCTAACAAACCAACAATTCTTTTTGCCGATGAGCCAACCGGTAACCTCGATGGTAAAAGTGGTAGAGAAGTTCTTTCACTTTTAAAATACGTTAGTAAGGAATTAGGCGTAACACTCATTCTTGTAACTCACGATTTAAATGTTGCAGAGCAGGCAGACAGAGTTATTACCATTGAAGATGGTGCAGTAATTAAAGATAGTAAAAATACATCTGCTCAAGGTGAGTAATTATGAAAAAGAAAAAGCTTACTTATAACTCCCTTGCGTTAGGGAACTTAAAAAACCGTAAGAAGCAATACACACTTCTTATTATCGGAATAATTCTTTCAATGACGCTTTCGTCAAGCTTTACGTTTTTTGTTTCAAGTGCTATAAGCTCTGCTTTAGAAACGCATAATTTTCTTTATGGTAAACAAACAGATATTATGCTTAATACTGCAACAAGCGATGAAATTGAACAATATTTAAATGAAACAACAGAAAAGCACGGCTATGCACATATTGTAGGAAAGCTTACTTCAGAAGATAGCGAAACGAGTATAGGCTCTTATGTAGCGTGGTTAGATGATAACGCAAAAGAGCTTTATTACCAGAGCCTTATTGAAGGCAGAATGCCTACTGCTGAAAATGAAATTGCTATTGAAAAAAGTGCTTTGGCAAGACTTGGCATTGAATATAAATTAAACGAAAAAATAGTGTTTGATTTTTACGTTAAAGATGCTGGCACTATTAAAGAAAAGCCTATAAAAAAAGAATATATTCTCGTAGGTATTTTAAACGATAAGCGTTCAAATATTGAAAAACAGTCCTGGGCATCAGATATAGATATTCCGGCAGCATTTGTTATGGATAATACCAAGGTAGAAATCGGTGGCAAAGAAGCATTGCATTGTTTCGTTTTAGATAACTCTGATGCGCTTATGCAGGATTATATTGGATTAACAAGACCTTTGAGAAAGGCTTATTATGGTGCTAACGATGGCATGGGTTGGTACACCACAGGCGGTTACGAAATTATGTACACCGTTGCGGATACTTTTGGTGTTAATGCGCCCTATTTACTTATTCTTGTATTTGTTGCGGTTTTAGCAATTGCCGCAAATATTGGTATTGTCAATGCGTTTTCAACAAACTTAAAAGAACGCAAAAGACAAATAGGTCTTTTAAGAAGCGTTGGTGCTACAAGACGCCAGATTATAAAGGTTTATGGCAAAGAGACATTTATTTTATGCCTTATTTGTACACCTGTGAGTATCTTGATTTCTGTTTTAGCAGTTGCTTTAAGTGTCAGCACGTTTGGTGAAAACTTTGTGTTTAAGCCAAGCTGGTGGGTGTTACCTTTAAGTGCAATAATAAGTATTTTAATCGTTACACTTTCATCGTTTATTCCGTTATTTTCTGCTTCTAGAATCACACCAATGCAGGCTATAAGAAATATCAGCCTTAACAGAAAAATAAAAACTAAAAAAATAAAAATACAAAAAGAGTTTGATACTTCAAAACTTTTAGCAAAAAGAAATATTAAACTCTACAAAAGCAAACAGGTTTTAACAAGTGTAATTCTTGCTATTGCAGTTTTCGGTTCACTTTTCGGTTTTTCTTTAGCTGGTGCAATGAGAGAACAGGATATTTCGCTTAAATCAGATTACAAAGTTACTTCAGATATGGATTATGCTTCAAAAAGAATTGCTAATTACGATTGGTTCCGTTATGGAATTTCTGAAAATGACATAGAGGACATACTTTCTAATAGTTATGTAGAAAGCGTAAAAGGCACAAAAGAAGCTAACGGATATATTGAAGTAGAAGAGCTTACAGATTACTTAAAGCTTTGTAATTACGCAACAGGTGTTTATCCTTTATCTGTTAATGAAGTGAAAGTAACTAAAGAAAACTATGAAAAATATCAGGAAACACCTATAGAAAACACCGCAGTTATCGAAAAAGCGAATATTACTTCGCCTATTCTTCCGTTGGATTTTTTAGCAATACCAGAGGAAGATTTCAATACTTCAAATGAAACTGTTTTAGAAGGTAAAATAAACATAGACAAATTAAATTCTGGTGAAGAAGTAATTCTTGTTTTGCCTAAAACTTTAGAGCTCAGTACATATTACTACGTTTATGAAAGTGACAACTACAGTTATTCTTCTCTTGATGTAAATTCAAAATCGGCTGATGCAGATGAAGATGAAATAACAATATTAAAAACTGCAGAATTAACAGACGAATTCAAGGTTGGCGATAAAATCAAACTCGGCTTTATAATGTCAAATACCGGTGAAGAGCCTTTAGATTACACTGCAGAAGGTGACGAACCAGTAGTAACCAAAGGAGCATTTGACCATGAAAAAATAGAAAAAGAGGTTACTGTTGGTGCAATTATTTATGAGTATTCAGG
>CALFTN010000043.1 GCA_937916395.1 uncultured Clostridia bacterium
CAAAGGCGATTTAAAATGGATTTTGCATCGTAACTATGAAGGTACTGAATAGTTACCCTTATTTTATTAATTTCCCAATTACGTATTCAGTTCTAATACAATATCCCCCGGATACAGAAGACAGTTAGAATCTGGCTGGATATCCAGTCCTTTCTGTACGGCATGTGCCTGACCTGACAATGTCACTGACAAATCGTACACATATTTTACACATTCCAGACTCTCAATCCTCTGAAACAGCGTGTCAAAATGGAAACGTTCTCCAAACTCTCGTTCTGTCGTGATATAATCCAGCTGTTCCCTGATTACTTCTTCTATCTGTTGCCTGCATCCCTCATAATGCGGCTTTATATATATGGTTCCCCGGACATGAACCGGCACATATACTGGCTGCTGGATATTGATATTCACGGTTAATAATCTTGCCTTTTCCAATTGTTCTGCAATCGCTTTCCGATAGATTTCGCTTAATTTTGGAAATGGGGTATTGCTGACCGGTTTTACGGCAATCTGAATCTGATTACGGTTCTCATCCCATACCGCTTTTACCTTATGTATACAAAGCTCTGGTGTCTTTTTCACCAGATTTTCATAATCCGAAGCTTTCACTGCCGTATAATGTTTTCTTAAATCAGCAATTAAAAGCTCAGTTATACCTAAAATATTTTCTTTTGAAAGTGGCTTATAAAGCACAATCTCATCAAGTCTATTCAAAAATTCTGGTCGGAATGAGCGTTTTAAAAGCGTCATTACATTTTCTCTGGCTTCGTCTTTAATATCACCATTGTCGCTAATTCCTGAAAGTAAAAATTCAGAACCTAAATTTGACGTGAGAATTATAATTGTATTTTTAAAGTCCACTGTTCTGCCCTGACTATCTGTAATTCTACCATCATCAAGCACTTGTAAAAGAATGTTGAATACATCTGTGTGTGCCTTTTCAACCTCATCAAAAAGAAGAACTGCATAAGGCTTTCTTCTTACTGCCTCAGTTAACTGACCACCTTCATCAAAGCCGACATATCCAGGAGGTGCACCAATAAGACGAGAAACTGAGTGTTTTTCCATATATTCACTCATATCAATTCTTATCATAGCGTGTTCATCATCAAATAAAGCTTCTGCCAGAGCCTTTGCAAGTTCTGTTTTACCAACACCTGTAGGACCTAAGAATAAGAACGAGCCTATTGGTCTTCTCGGGTCTTTGATGCCTGCTCTCGAACGAAGAATTGCATCACTGATTTTTGTAACTGCTTCATCCTGACCTACTACCCTTTTATGAAGAATACCACTTAAATTAAGAACCTTATCGCGTTCACTTAAAGCTAATTTTGAAACAGGGATACCAGTCCAGCGCGCTACAATTCTCGCAATTTCGTCGTCTGTTACCTTATCTCTTAAAAGAGTGTTTTTGTTTCCATTGTCAACAAAATTTTCACACTCTTCCAATTCCTTCTGAAGAGCAGGAAGCTTTCCATATTTAAGCTCTGCCGCTTTTGTTAAGTCATAATTACTCTGTGCTTTTTCAATTTCTGCATTTACTGCTTCAATCTCTTCACGGATTTTCTGAACTTTATTTATTGAGTCTTTTTCATTTTCCCATTTAAGCTTCATCTCATTAAAAATATCTCTTAAATCAGAAAGTTCTTTTCTTATATCACTAAGATGATCCTGTGACAATTTATCTGTTTCTTTTTTAAGTGCCGCTTCTTCAATTTCAAGCTGCATTATTTTATGAGATATTTCATCAAGCTCAGTTGGCATAGAGTTCATTTCGGTTTTTATTAAAGCACACGCTTCATCAACTAAATCTATTGCCTTATCAGGTAAAAATCTGTCACTTATATATCTGTTAGAAAGTGTCGCTGCAGAAATTAAAGCACCATCCTGAATTTTTACACCGTGGTAAACCTCATAACGCTCTTTTAAACCGCGAAGAATTGAAATGGTATCTTCTACAGTTGGCTCTGCTACCAAAACAGGTTGAAAGCGTCTTTCTAAAGCAGCGTCTTTTTCTATATACATTCGGTATTCATTAAGCGTTGTAGCACCTATACAATGCAATTCTCCACGTGCTAAAAGTGGTTTTAAAAGATTACCTGCATCCATAGCACCATCTGTTTTGCCTGCACCAACTATTAAATGCAATTCATCAATAAAAAGAATAATCTGTCCTTCACTTTTCTGTACCTCATTTAAAACTGCTTTTAAGCGTTCTTCAAACTCGCCACGATATTTTGCACCGGCAATTAAAGCACCCATATCAAGTGAGAAAATGGATTTATTCTTCAAATTATCAGGCACATCTTCTTTTACAATTCTTAAAGCAAGTCCTTCTGCAATAGCAGTTTTACCAACACCTGGCTCACCAATAAGACACGGATTATTTTTAGTTTTTCTCGAGAGAATTCTTATTACATTACGAATTTCTTCGTCACGACCAATAACAGGGTCTAATTTTCTTTCTCTCGCAAGTTCAACTAAATCTCTACCATATTTTTTAAGAACATCATAAGTTTCTTCAGGATTTTCGCTTGTAACATTACTGTTACCCCTTACATCCTTTAAAACTTTAAGAAAATCGTTTTTAGTTATATTGTATTTCTTGAAAAGTTCTTTAATTTTTGCTTCCTGGTACTCAAAAATACCGAGCATAATATGTTCAACAGAAACAAAACTATCTTTCATATAATTTGCTTGCTTTTCTGCTTCTTCTAACGCTAAATTCAAATCATTAGAAATGTATTTCTGACTTGTTCCGCTTACTTTAGGTAAAGTATTGATAGCGTTTTCTATTTCTGCTAAAAGCGAATTAAACTGAGGCGTAATCTTTTGAATAAGACCGCCTATTAAACCATTTTCTTGCTTAAGCAAAGCACAAAACAAATGAAGCTCAGTTATTTCCTGATTGCCATGCTCTGTTGCAATACTTTGTGCAGAATTTATTGCTTCAATACTTTTTTGTGTAAATTTTTGAAAATTCATAAGATCACTCCTTCCAATATTTTACCAAATAATTTATGTTATATAACTCCTGTAAAATTTCTTTACAAATACGAGTATATACCCTCTTATCCTCTTTTTTGTTAACAAAGTATGAACAAACTGTTAAAATTAGCACTCGCAAAACAAGAGTGCTAATCAAAAGATTTTGCTTTATTTTTCCTTGCATTTATGATATAATGTTAAGGTATATTATTTGTTAGAAAAGGATGTATTATTTTGGATATTGCAAAACAACTCTCTCTTGAATTTTCAATGAGCGAAATGCACATTACTAATGTAATAAATTTAATTGATGACGGTAACACAATTCCATTTATTGCCCGTTACAGAAAAGAAATGCACGGCTCTTGTGATGACCAGAAATTGAGAGACATTTTTGACAGGCTCACATATATAAGAAACCTTGAAAAACGAAAAGAAGAAGTTACTAATTCTATTGAAGAACAAGGTAAAATGACCGAAGAATTAGCCCAGGCTATTTCTAAAGCAATCACTTTGGCTGAGGTTGAAGATATTTATAGACCTTATAAGCAAAAGCGTAAAACAAGGGCTTCTGTTGCTAAAGAAAAGGGCTTGGAGCCACTTGCAGAGTTGCTCTTTGGCTTCACCTTGAAAGGTGTAGATTTAAACGAAATTGCAAAAGAATATATAGATGAAGAAAAAGGCGTAGAAACAGTAGAAGACGCTTTACAAGGTGCATCAGATATTATTGCTGAGATTATTTCTGACTCTGCAGAAGCAAGAAAGCTTTTAAAAGAGCTTATTGATAAAACCGGTATCATCCGTTCAGTCGCAAAGAAAGAAGAAGACAGTGTTTACTCAATGTATTACGACTATTCTGAAGCTGTAAAGAAAATCCCAAGCCATAGAATTCTCGCAATCAACCGTGGTGAAAACGAAGAATTTTTAAAGGTTACTGTCGAAGTTAATGAAGATGAAGCAATTAAAATATTAAACAACCTCTTTATTACAGAAGGCAGTTCTTCTACTGATTTTTGTAAAGAAAGTGTAAAAGACAGTTACTCACGTCTTATATTCCCTTCTCTTGAAAGAGAAACAAGAAGCAATTTAACAGAAAAGGCTGACGAACAAGCTATTAAGATGTTCGGTAGCAACTTAAAGCCTTTACTTATGCAACCACCAATTAAGAATAAAACTGTTTTAGCAGTTGACCCTGCTTACAGAACTGGTTGCAAATTAGCTATTGTTGATGGTAACAGCAAGGTTCTCTTTACAGGTGTTATTTACCCAACACCACCACAATCCAAAATAGCAGAATCTGAAAAAACCGTTTTAGGTCTTATAGATAAATATCAGATTGACTGCATATCAGTTGGTAATGGCACTGCAAGTAAAGAAGCTGAAATTTTTGTTGCCGATACTATAAAAAAAGCTTCTCGTCCAGTTACCTATATGGTAGTTAATGAAGCTGGTGCTTCCGTTTATTCTGCTTCAAAACTCGGTGCAGAAGAATTTCCTGATTTCGACGTTTCTGTTCGTTCTGCAGTTTCTATTGCACGAAGACTTCAGGACCCACTCTCTGAGCTTGTAAAAATTGAGCCAAAGAGCATTGGTGTCGGTCAATACCAACACGATGTTCCACCTGCAAGACTTAACGAATCACTCACAGGTGTTGTTGAAGATTGTGTTAACTCAGTTGGTGTTGATTTAAATACTGCATCTGTTTCTCTTTTAAAATATATTGCTGGTGTTTCTTCTGCAACAGCTAAAAACATTGTTGCGTTCCGTGAAGAAAACAGTGGATTTAAAAGCAGGAGTGATTTAAAGAAGGTCAAAGGCTTAGGTCCTAAGGCATTTTTACAATGCGCTGGTTTCTTAAGAATTCCAAATGGTAAAACTCCACTTGACAACACTGGTGTTCACCCTGAATCTTATGATGTTGCTAAAAAACTTCTTTCTCTTTTTGAATACTCTGAGAAAGAAGCAACAAAAACTGGTGCCGATGGCTTAAAAGCAAAAGCAGAAGCTTACGGAATTGAAAAAGTTGCTAATGAATGTGGCACAGGTGTTCCTACACTCATTGACATTATCGGTGAACTTGAAAAACCTGGCAGAGACATTCGTGACGAGTTACCAAAGCCAATGTTAAGAACCGATGTTATGGATATGAATGACCTTAAAGAAGGTATGATTTTAACTGGTACTGTACGTAATGTTATCGACTTCGGTGTATTCGTTGATATTGCTGTGCACCAGGATGGACTTGTTCATATTTCTCAGATTTGCGACCGTTACATCAAGCATCCATCTGAAGTATTAAAGGTAGGCGACATCGTCAAAGTTAAGGTTATGTCTGTTGATGTAGCTAAAAAGAGAATTTCTCTCACAATGAAAGAAGTTGAGCAATAAGTAGTGACAAATACTTAATTGTGTGATATACTCAATCTCAGTTATTTAAAAAATTTGCGAGGTATAAAAATGCTTGAACTTGATAACGCTTTAAGCCTTGTTGTTAAAGGTTTAGAAAACACAACTAAAGAATTTGGTTTTAAAGTTATTTATCCTGATGGTGTAAGAGCTCCTGAAGCTCCGATTTTCAAAGAAAACAATACTGCTTATATCGCTTATGAAGGCGAAAAAGGCAGAATGAGAATTGTTTTTAAGAAAAATCAACTTGCTTTACATTGCGCTACTGCCGATGAAGATGATACACCAGACGACGATATGAAACGTATTTCTCTTTCTCTTTTAGAATTAGAGGAATATGACGAAAAAGACCTTTCATATATATTGGATGAATTTTCAGATTCAATTACAAAAACATATTCAACAAAACGTGAATTGCGTGGCGATGTAAAAATGCCAACACCTGTTTCAAGGTCAAAAGCAAAGAACGGCACACAGTATTACGATGCTGTTACATTGGGCAGTAAAATTGGTGGCATTTATCCAGAATTAAAAGAAGAATATAAAGCTAATGTTTCTGAATATGGCGAATTTTTACCAGAAGAATTTTTTGTAACTCATGGTAATAAGTTTATTGAAAATACAATCCGCGAAAATGATAAGCAAAAAATGCGTAAGCTTTTCAATCTTCTCAACGAGATTTATGATGATGGCTCAAACGACACTCAAAGTCTTATTGGTGTTACCATTTTAGGTTCTATTTTAAGCGAAAATCCTGAGCTTTTACCTAACGCAGAAAGCTATTTCGGCGACGTTATGAAAGAACCTGTTACCGAAATTATAAAGTATCTTTCATCTCCTAGAAGCAAGGGTGCAAAAATGAGACTTAAAAACCCACCAATTTATAAACCAAAAGCTAAAAAGAAAAAAGGCTTTATGCAAGAAATGTTGGGAATGTAAAATTATTGGCGTTGTGTAAACCACAACGCCATTCTTATTTTAGCTTCACAAATTTAAACAGAATGAATTTTTTTGTCGAATTAATTTAAACGCAGAAGGCTTTTTTCTTCACCCCGACTGCGTACAAAGGTACGCCAAGCGTATGAAAAACAACCCTTTTAACCACCATATTTGAACAGTTAGATTTAGATGTAGAAGGTGTTTTCTTCACCCCGACTGCGTACAAAGGTACGCCGAGTGTGTGAAAAAACAACTAAAAAACCACTACCATATTGGTAGTGGTTTTTGTTCTACGCTAAATACAACTTGTTCAAATTATTCTTCTTTTTTCTTGCGGGTTAACACAAATGTCGCAGCCGCTGCTACGCAAACTGTTGTTGCAAGAGCAATACCTGCATCGCCTGTACCTTCTGAACCAGAAACCGAACCAGCAGAAGTTGTATTATTAGCAGCATTTGTTGTCTGCTCAGCCTGTGTTTCATCCGGACCAAATAAGCCCTCGAAGAAATCAATGATTGCGTTAAGTATATCTTCAAATGAATCGAAGTCAAGACCTAAGTCTTTAAGTATCTTAAGGAAAGCATCACCAATAGAGAACGCACCATCAACAAGCTGTTCAATCATATCAGTAATCTCTGCGTTACCAACAAGATTTAAAATTGCATCTGCATAATCTTCAAAAGTAACACCGTTACCTGCGAGTAAATCTCTGATAATCTGAACAAGTGCGTTTGTGCTTTCTGCATCTGCAGGCTTATCAGAAGTATCCTCCCCATTTGGATTAGTTGTGATTTCTTCAGGAAGATTTAATGTAATAATCTGAGACTCAGCGAGAGTAGTTGTGATAATTTCATTTTCATCATCGCCGTCTTCAGTAAGGAACTCATTAATGTAAAGGTTGATTGTTGTAGTTGGTCTTGTAGAATCAATAATTCTGAATGTTACATAGATTAAATCTGAAGCACTCTTCTTAGTAACACCACTTGTTGAAATAAAACCAAATGAATATTGATATTTATTTGATTTAAGACCGTGAGCCCATTCACCACTGAAGTTTGGTGTAAAGTTACCATCTTCGTCAGTATTACCAACAGGACCAGCCTCAAGAACCTTAAGTTGTTCTGTGTCGAAATCTACAAACATATTAAGACCAACAAGCTTTTTAACAGCAGGGCTCTTTATTACGATTGTAAATGTTTCACTCGTTACAGAAGTAACCCCCAAAGCTTCTTTATCATAAGAACCCTCGATAACTCTTGTAGCAAGACCAGGGGTAGCCACTGCAAATGCTGTTGGCATAATACCAACTACGAGCATCATCGCAAGCATAACCGCGAGAAATTTCTTCATTCAAATCTTCCTTTACTAATTCTTTAAAAAACACGTAAAGTGCAACTATAATATAAAAAGGCATAGTTAGACACCTATAATTCTTAACCATTATATTACATTTTGGTAGTGAATGTCAATAGAAAATTTAAGGAAAAAAAGATTATTTTCAATTTGTTTAAAAATTAATTTTCCTTAAAAATCGCACAAATTGTGGTTTTTTCGTATTTTTTCGATATTCGCACAAAAGATTGTGTATTATTTTTTATTTTACTAATATTTTTCTTATCGCTTCAAGTGAATTTATTGATGCTTTATCGCCTTTAAAATTTCTCAAATCACCTGCAACATACGAAACAAGAGTATCATCTTCAGAATTTTCAAGTGCAACATACCCGAAAACGCCCAAAGAACAGCTTTTTCTTAAATCGTGTGGAATCATTTTAACTGTCTTGCCATTAATTATACGTTTTGTGAACTTACAAGAATTCTCACAACCACTACACTGAGCTTCACATTCAATAAATGGCAACACAATATTCTTTACGGTTGGTGTACGTGAAGTGAGCGCACCCGTAGGACAAGAATTCACACAAGCACCACAAGAAACACAGTTACTTTCACCCAATGGCAAATTAAACGCAGTAACAGGAACCGTACCAAATCCTCTGCCGAAAAGACCAAGATTTTCTGTGTTTGAAACCTCGTTACAAATTCTTACACAAAGCCCACAGAGGATACATTTATTATTATCCCTTACAATAAATGGATGACTTTTATCCTTTTTATACTGTCTTGTTTTACCTTTTATCTGCATTCCCCAACTGTCATATTCTCTCATTAACGGAAGAAGCTGACAATCGTAAACCGAAGAACAACCACATTCAAGGCATCTTGATGCTTCTTTTCTAGCCTCTGCCTCTGTTAAAACAGAAGCTACCTCAGAGAAATTATCTTTTCTTTTTTCTGCATTTTCAAGAGTTATGTTAACTCTTTCAATTTTTTCAGTACCAAACAATACTTCTGCATCAAACGCTTTATTCTCTGCATACTGTGGTAATTCAACAGTTAAACTTATTCCATTAAGATAACAATCTATGCTTCTTGCAGCATTTTTGCCACCTGCTATTGCTCTTACTGCAATATCAGGACCTTTGTTTATAACATCACCTGCTGCAAATACACCATCAACAGATGTTTTAAATGAAATTTCATCTGCCAAAACAGTACCTTTTTTGGTAAGCTCCAGTTCCTTAACATCCTCTGAAACCACCTGTTGTCCAATAGCAGAAATAATTGTATCACAATAAAGAATTTCTGTTTCGCCCTCTATTGCAACAGGACTTCTTCTGCCACTACTATCTGGCTCACCCAATGCCATTTTCTGAAGATTAATACCTTTTACTTTGCCGTTTTCTACCACAACATTAAGTGGTGAAACCAGGAACTTAAAATTAACGCCTTCTTCTTTTGCATCTTTAATTTCATCTTTTTCAGCTGGCATTTCACTTTCTGTTCTTCTGTAAATGAGAGTAACATTTTCAGCTCCGAGGCGAACAGCAGTTCTCACAGCATCAATTGCAGTATTACCGCCACCGACTACTGCTACTCTTTTTCCCAAATCAACCTTTTCGCCATTTGCTACCTTATAAAGCATGTCTATACCGCCGATAACACCATCTGCATTATCGCCATCACAACGAAGCGAACTACTTTTCCACGCACCTGTTGCAACAAACACAGCATCATAATCATTTTTAAGAGATTTTATTGTAAAATCTGCACCCAATTTTTTATTGTAATTAAACTGAGCTCCCATTTTTTCGATATTTTCAATTTCTTTATCTAAAACATCTTTTGGTAATCTATAAGCAGGAATACCAAAACGAAGCATTCCGCCTGCTTTAGATTCTGCTTCAAAAACGTCAACGCTATAGCCTCTCAAAAGCAAAAAATATGCACAAGAAAGACCAGCCGGTCCACCACCGACTACTGCAATTTTCTTGCCGTTTTTCTTTTCACATTCAGGTATATAGTCACTGTATTCATCACCTGCAAAGCGTTTAAGTGAACAAATTGACACAGCGCCCTCAAGGTGACCCCTTCTACAAGCATCTTCACAAGGATGTGGGCATACTCTGCCTATAGAACGTGGGAGTGGGTTATCCTTTTTAATAATTTTAATAGCTTCCTCTGTCTCTCCGTTTGCAATTAAGCCAACATAGCTTTGAATATCCTGATGAGTAGGACAAGCTTTAAAGCAAGGCGCTTTACAGTCACCACTATGGTCAGAAAGAATTAAGGAAAGTGCAACCTTCCTGCTTTTTTCAAGTGCCTCTGTGCTTGTAGTAACCTTCATGCCCGCTGTAACCATAGTAGAGCAAGCGCGAAGTGGCTTATTTATACCTTCTACCATTACAAGACAAAGTCCGCAACCACCGTAGCTTTCTACTTGTGGGTTATGACAAAGGTGGGGTAAATTTATGCCATTATCGAGAATATTATCCAAAAGAGTTTTTTCTGTATCAGCTTTACACTCTTTACCATTAATAAAAATATTAACAATACTCATTTTTCTACCCCACTTTCTATTTTGATTGCACCGAATTTACATGTACCAATACATTGACCACAACGAATACATAATTCACTATTTATTGTAAACGGCTTTTTAACTTCACCACTTATTGCATTACCAGGACATTTTTTGCTACAAAGTGAACAACCCCTGCAAAGTGATTCGTCGATTTTATAGCTTATAAGTGCTGTGCATTTTTTTGCAGGACACTTCTTTTCATTTATATGTGCTAAATATTCATCCTTAAAATATTTAATAGTAGTAAGCACAGGGTTTGGTGCAGAATTGCCAAGTCCACAAAGTGCACCTGTTTTAATACTCTCAGCTAACTCTAAAAGAATATCAATATCGCTTTCAGTGCCTTTTCCATCTACTATTCTTTCTAATATTTCGAGCATACGTGTAGTACCAATTCTGCAAGGCACACATTTGCCACAGCTTTCTTTACTTGTAAAATCCATAAAGAACTTTGCCATATCTACCATACAGGTGTTTTCGTCCATAACGACCATACCGCCTGAACCCATAATTGCACCTGTTTTTGCAATACTCTCATAATCAATTGGTGTGTTAAGCATATCTTTGGGAATACAACCACCAGATGGACCACCCATCTGAACAGCCTTGACATCTGCATCATTTATAATACCACCACAAATATCAAACACAATTTTTTCTATAGTTATACCCATAGGAACTTCAACAAGACCACCACGTTTTACTCTGCCTGCTAAAGCGAACACTTTGGTTCCTTTGCTGTTTTCTGTACCCATACTGGAGAATGCACTACCACCATTTTCAATAATCCATGAAACATTAGCGAAGGTTTCAACATTATTTATATTTGTTGGTTGCTTTCTGAAGCCCTTTTGTGCTGGGAAAGGTGGTTTTGTAACAGGCATACCCCTGTTACCACTAAGAGAAGCTAAAAGTGCTGTTTCTTCACCACAAACGAATGCACCTGCACCCATCATAATAGAAAAATCAAAGCTGAAGCCACTATTTAAAATATTTTCACCTAAAAGCTTTTTTTCTCTTAATTCATTAATTGCAAGCTCCAGTCTTTTTACTGCCAAAGGATACTCTGCACGAACATATATAATGCCCATCTTAGCCCCTATAGCAACACCTGCAATCATCATACCCTCAAGAACTCTGTGTGGGTCGCCCTCTAAAACGGCTCTATCCATAAATGCACCAGGGTCACCCTCGTCAGCGTTACAAACCACGTATTTTTCATCTGATTGGGAATTCTTTGCAGACTGCCACTTAAAGTGAGTTGGGAAACCTGCTCCACCACGACCACGAAGTCCTGAAATTTTTATTTCTTCTATAATTTTTTCTGAACCCATTGTGAGTGCTTTTTTAAATGCATTATAACCACCCATTGAAATGTATGAATCAATGCTTTCAGGGTTCACCTTGCCACAACCAGAAAGCACGATTCTTTTCTGGCTGTTAAGAAAATTCAATTCTTCATCTGTAAATTTATTCTCTTCTGGCAACTCGCCATTTAAAACGCTTTCTGCAAGCTGTTTGGCATTTTCTTTATTGAGTCTTCCGTAAAGTGTACTATTACCATTATCATCAATAATTTCTACAATAGGTTCTGCAAAGCAAAGACCATTACAGCCTACTTTTTCAACTGAATATTCAGTACCACTTAACACTTCGTTAAGTCCTTCAAGAACGAAATCAGCACCAGAGGCAATACCACATGAACCATAGCCTAATAAAAATCTCATTTTACTGCCTCCTCTTTTCTGATATTTTCAAGAATTTCAACCACTTTTTCGCTTGTCAATTTACCGAAAGCTGTATCATTTATCATCATTGCAGGTGAAATACTACAGCAACCAAGACATGCTACCTCTTCCCATGAGAACAGTCCATCTTCCGTAATATCTCCTGCTTCAATACCCAAAGTTCTTCTTAATGTATCAGCAACTCTTTCGCCACCATTAACGTGACAAGCTGTACCCATGCAAACCATAATTCTGTATTTGCCAATTGGTTTAAGACGGAATCCAGCGTAAAATGAAGCAACACCTAAAATCCTGCTACCAGCAATACCAGTAAGTTCTGTAATACATTTTACACTTTCTTCTGAAATATAGCCCACAAGTGCCTGAACCTCTTGCAAAATCGCAATAAGACTTTCAGACGGATTGTTATATTTTTTAATAATATTTTCAATTTGTGTCTTTAATTCGCAAGACATTTTCATTACTCCAATCAAAAATAGGATAACTTGTATAATACTACAATTTTCTTCATTTTTCAAGGATAGATTTGCAAAAGAAAACTCTTTACTTTTTTGCAAATGATGATACAATAATGATGGTGATAAAAATGAAAGAATTCCAGTACTATATTTTTGATTTTGATGGCACTTTGGTTGATTCCTCAGAAGGAATTTACAACTCAATAATTTACGCTTTAAAAGAATTTGGTATTGAAGAAAATGATAGAGAAAAACTTCGATATTTTATAGGCCCACCACTTTTTCATTCATTCAAGCATATTTATGGCGTAAATGACGAAGACGCAAACTGGCTTATTACAAAATACAGAGAGCGTTATAAATTAAAAGGCTGTGAAGAATCTGTTGTTTATGAAGGCGTTCCAGAAATGTTGAAAACTTTAAAAGAAAAAGGCAAAAAAATCGCTATTGCTTCATCTAAACCTAAACAATTTGTTGATGAAATTTCTAAGCATCTTGGCATTTTCAATTACTATGACTATGTATCTGCCGAAAGCTTCGACAAAACCCATTCAAGCAAAAAGGATTTAATTAATAATGTTTTAGAATATTTTGGAAATCCTGACAAATCTGAATGCCTTATGATTGGAGACAGATTTTATGATATTGATGGCGCCAAAGCCACAGGTCTTGAGTCAGCAGGCGCTATCTTCGGTTTAGGTGAAGTTGAAGAATTAACTGAAGCAGGGGCTACTTATTTATTGAATGACCCGATGGAGTTAGTGGAGTTTTAGAAAACAGGAAATAGGAACAAGGAATTAGATATCCATGAAATAAATACATCCTATCATTTTTAATTGGCGTTAAAACCAGTTTAAATGATAGGATGATTTTTCTTTATGCGAAACTCTAATTCCTAATTCCTATTTCCTAATTCCTATTTCCTAATTCCTTAAAACTTGCAATTTTCCGAATTGCAAGTTTTAGCGTGTGGGCAACCAATGCACTTTTCGCCACGTTTTTTAGCTTTAACTATGTAACCGATAGCCGCACCTAAAACAGCGACGAGCACTGCTATTATAATATAATTTTCCATATATTAACTCCGATAATTGAAATTATTTTGTAGCCTTATCTTTAGCCTTCAAAGAATACTGAACTTCAATTTTCTGGTTAGCTCTGATAATAAGAGCAATGATAATTGCTACAAATGCCAATACTGCAATTAAACCACCTAAGAAACCCTTGCCAAAAGAACCAGTTGTTATAAGTGTACCAATCTGATAAACGAGGAAGCCAACTGTAAAGCCTGTGCCTAACTGAAGTGCAATACCACCCCAAAACCATTTTTTACTTTTCATTTCTGCACTCATAGCACCAAGTGCCGCAAAGCAAGGTGGAGTGTAAAGATTAAACATAAGGTAAGCTAAAGCCGCTGAAGCTGTAAGACCCATTGTTGCAGCAACCTCAGAAGCCCCACCCTCTAAAACGAGTTCATCAACGTTTATGAAGTTTGTAATACTAAAGCACACAGCAAGAGTACCAACAACATTTTCTTTAGCAATAAAGCCTGTAACCGCAGCGGCCGCTAATTGCCATGAAAGAACACCAACAACAGGAACAAGAACATAAGCAAATGGTGAAGCGATAGATGCTAAAATTGATGTATCTGCAGTTTCTGCTAATTTAAAGTTCAATGTGAAGGTCTGCATAAGCTGCACCACTGTGTTACAAACAAGAATAACTGTAGCTGCCTTTACAACATAAGCCCAACCACGACTGCACATTGATTTGAATGCTCTTACAAGGCTTGGAACTTTATATTCAGGAAGTTCAATTATAAAGAATGATTTTCTTACTTTATAACCAGCAACCTTGTTAACAAGTAACGCACCAAGGAAAATAAGTACGATACCAGCGAAATACATAACAGGACCAACCCATTTTGCATCACCGAAAAATACACCTGAGAAAAGTGCTATAACAGGAAGCTTTGCACCGCATGGCATAAATGGAGCGAGCATTGCAGTCGCTCTGCGTTCACGTTCATTGTGAATTGTTCTGCAAGCCATAACACCAGGAACTGCACAACCAGTTGTAATTACGAATGGGATAATAGATTTACCAGAAAGACCAACCTTTTTAAAAATCGGGTCTAAAACAACTGATGCACGAGCCATATAGCCACAGTCTTCAAGTAAAGCTATAAGGAAATACATAACCATAACGAGTGGTAAGAAACCGATAACTGCAATTACACCACCAATAACACCATCAACTAAAAGAGCTGAGAGTAACGGATTCGCATTCGCTACCATATCCCCCACTAACGCCTGACCTTTTTCAAGCAAACCAACTAATAAATCTGCAATCCAAACACCAGGACCATACTGAGAAATCCAAAGAACGAGGAACATCACCACCGCAAAGATTGGAAGACCTACCCATTTATTTGTTATTATTGAATCTACTTTATCTTGTGAATTTCTATCTTTAGTAAAAACTCTACGTGTTTCAACTTCTTTTACTATTGATTTTACAAACTGAAAACGCTTTTTATCTGCTTCTTTAACTTGTGTTTTACTTGTTAAATCAATCGTCCCTTGTACGTAAGGTGCAAACTGACCTTTTCCAACAACTTCAACCGCAGATTTCACAACATTTTCAAGACCATTTTCAGAAGTTGAAATTGTTTCTATAACCGAACAATTTAGTTTTTTACTTAAAAGTTCTGTATTTATTGAGTTTTGTTTTTTCTTATTTAAATCGCTTTTATTAAGAGCTATAATAACAGGAATATTTAGTTCTAAAAGCTGAGTTGTAAAGAAAAGACTGCGACTTAAATTTGTTGCATCAACTATATTTATAATTGCGTCTGGTTTTTCATTAATGATAAAATCTCTGGTTACTGTTTCTTCACTTGTAAAAGGTGACATTGAATAAGCACCAGGAAGGTCCACAAGAATAAGCTCATCGTTACCAGCATAAAAACTTCTTTTTATATTATGTTCCTTCTTTTCAACTGTAACGCCTGCCCAGTTACCGACCTTTTCGTTAGCACCTGTAAGCGCATTATACATTGTTGTTTTACCACTATTAGGATTACCTGCCAAAGCAATTCGCATAAACTCGCTCCTATCACAGTTAGCATTTGCTAACCAAACATTAAAATAAAATCAGACTGTAATAGCCTCTGCCAATGGTTTATCTATATTATATCTTCCGTCTTTAATAGCAACTATTAAGCCACCCTTTAAACGAGAAATTACTGTAATAGGTTCACCACTATAACAACCTAAAGTAAAGAGAAATGCGTCAATTTCATCGTCATTAGTATTTATTTCTTTAACTAAATATTCTTTGCCGATTTCTGCACCAAATAAATTCATAAAAACGCCCTTTCTCAACACAAGTTAGCAATAACTAACTCGAATTTTTAAAACGCAGTTAGCCTTCGCTAACTATATTCATTGTATCAGTTTTGTTAATATTTGTCAATAGAATTCTTGTGACAATTTTAACAATCCTCCATTTTTGTCAATATGCTCAATTACTATTTTTATTTTCTTGATTTTTTTTGGTGAATATGTTATTCTATGCAAAGAGATATAATAACAAAAAGGGGTGAAACTATGGCTTTAAAAGAATCAGGTGAAATGTATCTTGAAACGATTTACGTTTTAAACAAAAAAAGTGATTCTGTCCGCTCTATTGACGTTTGTGAATATATGGGCTACTCAAAGCCAAGTGTTTCACGAGCAGTTAACCTTTTAAAAAATTCTGGTTTTATAAACGTAAGCAAAGAAGGCTTCTTAACACTTACAAAAAGTGGAGAAGAAACGGCTAAAAAGCTTTTTGAACGTCACACTATAATTTCAGAATTTTTAATGTCTTTGGGTGTTAACGAAGAAACCGCAACAGAAGATGCTTGCAGAATTGAACACGTAATAAGCGACGAGTCGTTTGAGGCGATAAAAAACCGCGTGTAAAAAAGTGCTGAGTGCTGAGTTAAGGAAGCCTTACGGCTTGATTATAATTATTAATCAATACAAATAACAAATTCTATCATTTTAAGCTTTTTGAAAACTAAAATGATAGAAATTTTTTATATAATACGATTATTTGTATTCATTTTCTATTTTAATATGAAATACCGAAATCATCCATAGCTTTTTTAAATTCCGTCGAATCACCATATTCTGTTATTGTTCCTTTTATCGAATCAATAATAATATATTTACTGTAGTATATATCTTCTGTTAAAAACAACAATTCCCGACGTTGCTTAACCACTTCATCAAAAGAAACAGAAAGTTCCTTATAGTTCAAATCAGTAAATTCCAAAACGTTTTTTGAAGGTATCTCTAACTTAAAAGCCAAAATATTTTTATTGTCACTATAAATATCTGAAAGATACCCTTCGTAAATAACTTCGTTATCCTTAACTACAAAACCTGGCAATGATTCTGAAGTCGATTTTTTAATGCTCCAGATAGTATTCCCTTGTGTTTTTACAATCGTTTCATAAGAAAAGCCATTTGAAAAATTCCAATTCAATTCTATACTATTCTCTGAACAAAAGCCAAGCATTTCTGCTTGAGTTTTAAAATCAAAATATTTATTATTTGAAACATCAAAAACAGTAAATAAATCTTCTGTTATTTCATATTCAACACTATTAAGAATACGTACATTCTTGGTTGATTCATTTAACGGATTTAACTTATTCCAGTGATAAACTAAAAAACCATCATCGTAAGCATATCTAAAAATTAGGACATCTTCAGCAATATATTTTCTGTTAACTAATTCAGCACTATCATTTTCAGAAATATAAATACTGTGTTTTGTATCAGATAATCTTTCAAAATAAATAGATTCTGTAATTTGTGGATTGTAAAAATCTTCAAAATCCTGTGTTCCACTATCTTGAACATTGTATGTATTACAACTATTTAAAAACATTAAAATTAGAGTAATACAAATCAATAAAACTCTTTTCATTTTAATCTCCACTACCTACATTATAATCACAAACGCGAAGCCTTAACTCAGCACTCAGCACTACTTTAAATTCCCAACATTTGAAAAACAGTACAAAACAATGGCACGAACACAAGTCCTGGCAACAAATTTGCAACCTTAATTTTTGTAACACCAATAAGATTAAGCCCTAAAGCGGTAATCATAACTGAGCCTGCGCATATAAGCTCGGCAACTGCAAAATCACTTAAGAATGAACCGAGCATCATTGAGAGTGCAACCAACGCCCCTTGGAAAACAAGAACAAATACTGATGCACACATAACACCAAAACCTAAAGATGCTGCTAACATACTTGATGAAATCAAATCAAGAACAGATTTAGTATACAGCATCTGGTTATCGCCCGAAATACCCGCATTCATAGAGCCGACAATAGTCATAGCACCAACGCAGAAAAGTAATGAAGCGGTAACGAATCCTTGAGAAAACGTATTCTCTTGTGCTTTACTTTTCTTTGCTAACTTATCGCCAAGGCTTTCGAGTCTTTTATCAATATCTATAAGAGTACCGACAATTGTACCAAAAACCATAGACAAAATCATAACAAGTTGATTTTGCCCTTTCATAATTCCAGTAACGCCTATAGCAATAGTACAAAGACCAATAGCAGTCATAACAGCTTTATTTAATTTTTCTGGAATTCCTTTTTTTAAAAGAAGACCAACACCACTACCAATAAGAACAGTAATTGTATTAACTATAACACCACTAAAAGATGTTAAAATTTCATTCACTCAAATCACTTCCAAATAAATTCCAAGGATAATCTATTTTAGTAGGATATTCTGTAAAAGTCAACATTTCATTTGTTACAGGGTGACTAAAGCTTATTGAGTGTGAGAATAATGCAATATCACTCGTTCTATCTTTACTACCATATTTTATATCGCCACAAAGTGGGTTTTTACGTGATGAAAACTGTACTCTAATCTGGTGTGTTCTGCCTGTATGTAATGTAACTTTCACTAATGATTTTTCATCTTTCTCACTCAAAACAACATATTCTAAAGATGCTTCTTTAACGCCCTTTCTCATTCTGTTTACAACATAAGAACGGTTTTTAGAAGAATCTTTAAAAAGTAAATCTTTATATACACCTTGTTTTTCTTCAACAGCCCCATCAACAACTGCAAAGTAGGTTTTCTTAAAAGTGTTTTCTTGTATCTGCTTTGAGATATGAGCAGCACTTTTTTTAGTTTTAGAGAAAACCATTACACCGCCGACGTTTCTGTCAAGACGGTGTAAAAGAAATACATCACTTAAGCCTTGTTGGTTTTTCAATAAATCCAAAATGCCTTTTTCACCATTTTGTGTTGTTTCACTCGGAACACCAACTGGCTTAACTAAAACAATTATTTCATTATCTTCAAATAATATTTTCATTTTACTCTTCTAATATAAATTCCTTGTATTTTTCTAAAGTATACATTTCAACAGTAGCATCTAAAAGAAGCCCGTCTGCAACGTATTCTTCACTATGAATAACACCTGTTTTTCTTATTTCAGCTGCTGCACCACCCTTACTGAAAGGCAAGAGCATTTTTACTCTTTTTCGTGTAGGTGGCAATGCTTTTGCAATTCGCTCTAATAATTCGTCTGTTCCTTTACCACTCAAAGCAGAAATTCTCACGGCATTAGAAATAAGTGGAATATTATCAGGTGACGCTATATCGCTTTTATTAAGAACTGTAATAATAGGCTTATCCTGACAACCAAGTTCAGAAAGAAGCTCGTTTGTAACTCTGAAATGCTCTGCACACTCTTCTGAAGAAGCATCGCAGATATTTAAAATAACATCAGCGTCAACCGCTTCATCAAGTGTTGATTTAAACGCTTCAACCAATTTGTGTGGCAATCTTCTTATAAATCCAACGGTATCTATAAGAAGAACTGTATTTCCGTCAGGGAGGGTAAGTGCTCTTGCAGTAGGGTCAAGAGTAGCAAAAAGCTTATTTTCAGCAAGAACGCCTGCATCTGTTAATTTATTCATAAGTGTAGATTTACCAGCATTTGTGTAACCAACAAGTGCAACTGTTACAGTGCCCTCTTTTTTTCTTCTTGCTCTGTAACGGCTTCTTCTTTCATCAAGCTCTTTTAAATTTGCTTCTAAAGCAGAAATTCTTCTTCTTATATGACGACGGTCTGTTTCAAGCTTAGTTTCACCAGGTCCACGAGTACCTATACCACCACCGAGACGTGAAAGTGCGAGACCCTTACCAGAAAGACGTGGTAATGTATATTTAAGCTGTGCTAATTCAACCTGTAATTTACCCTCACCGCTTAACGCTCTCATAGCAAAAATATCAAGAATTAAAGTTGTTCTGTCAATAACTCTTACGTCAGTTATATTCTCAATATTTCGTTGCTGAGATGGTGAAAGCTCACCATCAACTATAATTAAATCAGGCTCATTCGCTTCGCAGAATTCAGAAAGCTCTTCTAACTTACCTTTACCTATATAAGTAGCAGAATCCGGTGCTTCTCTTTTTTGTGTTATTTCACCTATTACCTCTGCACCAGCAGTTTTTGTAAGCTCAGCTAATTCTAAAAGCGAAGAATCAACATCAAACTCACCTGTGTCAACTGAAACCAACACAGCAGTTTCTTGTTTTTGTTCGTTTTCGTAAAGTTCCATTACTATTTTCCTTTTTATTTAATAACTATATTATATACCACAAGTATATTTAAAAACAAGTGTATCACAACAACTTTAAAAATTCCATTATTTTTTCACTATTTTTTCACTATTTTTCATTAACTAAGAGCAAAAAGGTAATAAAACTTTTTTATTGTTGCTTATAATATTTTATGATATAATAAATTTTACAAACTTGAATTTTTGTCGAGGTATAACTATGTTTAATAAAACTGCACAAGTGTTATTTACCTGAAACAATTTCTTTATGTGATGAAATGAACCAGTATACCAATAATTTCTTTAAAGATTTAAAAGATGGAATTAAATAAAAACTAAAGGGCAGAGAAAATCTGCCCTTTAGTTTTTTGTAGAAGATGTATCTATCTTATTAAATCTTTTCTGTTTTTCTTCAACCACTCAATCATCGTTTTCGCTCTGCTTTCGAGATTTGGTAAATTATCAAAATCAAAAAATTGAAGTTTAAGACTTTCGCCATCTGTAATTTTTAATTCACCACTTACATTTTCAGCAAGATATAAAGAAACAACTGAATATAGCATATCACCATTTGGGTAAACAAAATAAAAATCTTTACCTGACAATACAGTAACAAGTGTCATTTTTTCAGCTCTAAGACCTGTTTCTTCTTTTAATTCACGAAAAGCAGTTTCTTCTAAACATTCACCAAGCTCTAACCCACCACCAGGGATACCCCAGGTTTCTGTATCAGAACGAAGATTTAAAAGAATTTTACCATCTTTTATTACAAGAACAGTAGCACCTGCAGAAAGTAGCGGTCTGTGTCCTACAATTTTACGAAGCTCGCTTAAATAACTCATAGTTTTTCACCTTTATTACATACAAATCTCTGTATTAAAACACCTTTCATAAACTGTGTTTCATTATGTGTTTCATATACTATTTTCTTCTCTTCTTCTGTGCATCCAATTAATATTTTAATTTCCGAATCTTTCTTCATTAAATCAACAATGCACATTATTGCATCAACCTTTTTCTCGCCACTTCCAACCCACACATCTATTCCTGCGCCGTCCATAGAGGTCGTGTCTTTCAAATATCCATAATCAACGCGATAAACAAAATCAGGATACTTGGGATGTGAAGTTCCTTTTGGTCTGTCAATTATTATTTTTGAATTATTCACCAATTCATCTAATGCGTTCCAAAATTCAATATCATATTGCATCTTATTATTCCTCCACAAGCGGAAAATGTTTCACTTTTTATCTATTATTCAGTTTTACCATTTAAGATAAAATCAATTAAACTGTCGGTATCTGTGAAATAATCATAATCACCATTGACACCTTCACGGTGATAAACAACCACATTTTGCTCGTTTCGTTCAAGACAGTCTAATAGTTTTTCTTCACCATACTGCTTAATAAACAAATTAAAAGTATATGGCTTAATTTTATTTAACAACCCTTTTTGACAATTCTCAGTACACTCGTAACAATGTCCCAACCCTTTTTCTTTAGAACATTTTTTATTTTCACACCAATCGTTATCAGGGCAGTTTCCAGAATTACAACCGTTACAAGTAACATTTTCAGAACATAAACAACAAGCAAGACCACATCTTGCAATTCCTAATTCTCGTTTCATAAAGTTTACCCCAATTATAATTTACGTGCTTTAAATACAATAGACAATGGAAAATGTTTTGCTTTGAAATCGGCATAATAACCTGATGAGAATTCTGCAGTTTTTTCTAAAACCTTTGAACTTGTTTCTTCCACTACTTTTTCTACTGCAAAACCAGCTTCTGCAAGAGCATTAATGTATGTTGATAATTTTCGATTTTGTAATGTCAAATGATTACCATTTTTGTCAAAAGTATAATAATCCTCTTCGAGATAATTGCCATTAAAAATAATGCGTTCTTCTGTAGCCGTTGTTCTGTTGCCACCTGAAATTGCAATGCTTTCTAAATCAACACAATGCAAAAGAGGATGGTCCCAAGAAAAAATATAGATTCCACCTTGTTTTAAATATGAAGCCGCATTCTTTATTGTCTTTTCAAGGTCAGTAGTCCAACCAATTGCATATATAGAATAAACAACGTCAAAATAATTCTGTGGAATATTTGTGTTATCTTCCATCGGTTGATGAAAAAGTGTGCAAGAATATCCATTTTCATTAAGAAATCTCTTTGCATTATTGAGTTGTTGTTCAGAAATATCAAGACCATAAAGTTCGGTTGCTCCGTGTTCAGCACACCATTTTAATGAATGACCACTACCACAACCCATTTCAAAAACTGCCTTGCCATTAAGGTCAGGAAAAAGGTGTAATTCATCTTCTGTTGGAATTGAACAACCAAGTACAGGCAAAGCAGTTACACCGAAGAAATCATCTGCCAATGCATTCCAACTGTTTTCGTTTTGTTTTAATATATCTGTTTTCATATTATTTCACCCTAATTAATAATCATATATTTTTAATAAATGTATAACCTATTCTCTCGACACCATCCGCTGTTGTACATTTACCTATTTCTGACACATTATATCCGAATGACTGGTAGAGATTTCTTGCGATTATATTATCTTCTGTGGTATGAATTCCAAGTTGTTTGATATTATTACTCTTTGCAAGATTTTCAACAAAAGATAAAACACTTTTTCCAAAACCTCGATTTTGAAATTCAACTTTAACTTGAAGCATACTTAACCACAGAATATTGTCTGTAATTTCAACCCTAAACCAAGCAACTGGCTCAGTGGTGTGAACAATATAATAAATTAATTTTTCATCAGTTAGAAGTTTATACCAGTCATCAAAAGTTCTATTGGCTCCGTGCAATTTATCAATATTCTGATTATATGTTTCATTTATAAAAGGGATATCTGCTTTTGTTGCAATATAAAAATCTGTACTACTCATTATCTCTCATCCCTTCAACAATAACTGTTTTTATTATAACACATACCATAAAAGCAAATCAACTCAAATAAAAATCCTATCATTCCAAACTGAAATGATAGGATAATTTAATTCATTCTAATTCCGAATTACGCATTACGAATTCCGAATTAATATTTTGCTCTTACTGTGTAACCTGTATGAAGAATATCGTGAGCCTTGTGGCTACCTGGTTTTTCAAAATATTCGTCATAAACAGCCTTAACATCAGGATTTTCGTGTGATTTTCTGATTTTAAGGTTTTTATCGTCGTTATAAAGGCCAGCTGCACGAGCTGCTCTAACGTCTGTAAAGTTCTTAATTGATGCTGGAACGATTGGTTGACCACCACCGTTAACGCAACCACCTGGGCAAGCCATAACTTCAATAAAGTCATATTTCTTTTCGCCAGATTTAACCATATCAAGAACTATTTTTGCATTAGCAAGACCTGAGCAAACTGCAACGTTGATTTCAGCACCATCAAGATTATATGTTGCTTCTTTAACGCCTTCAACGCCACGAACATCTTTGAATGCATCAAAGTCAGGGAGTTCTTTATTTGTAACAACTTCATAAGCTGTACGAAGAGCAGCCTCCATAACGCCACCTGTTGCACCGAAGATTGTACCAGCACCTGAACCAAGTCCGAATGGTGCATCAAATTCTGCATCAGGAATGTTGTTGAAGTTGATACCTGCTTTTTTAATCATTCTTGCAAGCTCTCTTACTGTGATTGAA